>NZ_CP045418.1:0-37500 GCF_009363775.1 Pseudoalteromonas sp. THAF3
GTGTATCTGTCAGTTTGGCAAAGTTGTTTATATGTGTTGCAGGATGAACTACCGTCGCAACAATTTAGTATGTGGGTGCGCCCGCTCCAAGCTGAAAGTACAGACGACACTTTAACTATTTATGCGCCTAACCGTTTTGTGCTTGATTGGGTTCGCGAAAAGTACCTTAATCGGATCAATGAACTATTAGTTGAAATATGTGGTGACGAAGCTCCTGAATTGCGATTTGACGTGGGCAGCAAACCGATACTCAACGGTAACACGCCCGCCCCCAGTAGTAATACCAATAATACCCAGGCAGCGAGTGCTAGCAGCGCTCCTGCGGTCACCCAAAGTGCGCAGGCACCTGCCGCCGTAGAACCGGCGCCCAAGTCACAGTACAAATCGAATATCAAAGAAAATTATACCTTCGACAATTTTGTTGAAGGTAAGTCAAACCAATTAGCTAAAGCTGCAGCCACACAGGTGGCCGATAACCCAGGTTCGGCATTTAACCCTGTCTTCATTTATGGTGGCACAGGCTTGGGTAAGACGCACTTACTGCACGCGGTGGGTAACGGTATTTTAGCTAAAAAAGAAAACGCTAAAATCGTTTATATGCATTCCGAGCGCTTCGTGCAAGATATGGTCAAAGCTTTGCAAAATAATGCCATTGAAGAGTTCAAGCGCTATTACCGCAGTGTTGATGCCTTACTTATTGATGATATTCAGTTTTTTGCTAATAAAGAGCGCTCTCAAGAAGAGTTCTTTCATACCTTTAATGCGCTGTTAGAAGGTAACCAGCAAATTATTCTGACTTCTGATAGATACCCAAAAGAAATAGAAGGCGTTGAAGACCGTCTTAAATCACGTTTTGGCTGGGGCTTAACTATTGCGATTGAGCCACCGGAGTTAGAAACTCGGGTCGCTATTTTGATGAAAAAAGCGCAGCAAAGTAAGATTAATTTACCCCATGAAGTGGCCTTCTTTATTGCGAAGAAACTGCGCTCAAATGTGCGTGAGTTGGAAGGCGCACTTAACCGGGTCATCGCTAACGCAAACTTTACTGGACGACCAATTTCAATCGACTTTGTTAAAGAAGCATTGCGCGATCTACTCGCTTTGCAAGATAAGTTGGTGACTATCGATAACATTCAACGCACAGTGGCAGAGTATTATCGAATTCGCGTATCAGATTTACTATCTAAACGCCGCAGCCGCTCTGTAGCTCGTCCACGACAAGTGGCCATGGCGCTATCTAAAGAATTAACCAATCACAGCCTGCCAGAAATAGGCGATGCCTTTGGTGGGCGTGATCACACAACCGTGCTGCATGCATGCCGCAAGGTTAAATCACTGCGTGAAGAAAATCACGAAGTGAAAGAAGACTATCAAAATCTAATAAGAACTTTGTCATCTTAAGGTCAGCCTTATGCAAATTACTATCGCTAGAGATCAGTTTTTAAAACCACTCATGCAAGTGTCTGGTGCTATTGAGAGAAAACATACCCTGCCAATTCTTTCAAATGTATTGCTAGAGGTGCGTGATGGTCAACTTTATATGACTGGGACAGACCTTGAGATAGAGCTTGTTGCCTCGGTCACTTTGGAGAAGCCCACTGCCGATACCAAGATTACTTTGCCAGCTAAAAAGCTCTTAGATATCTGTAAAAGCTTGCCAGATGGCAGTGATATCAATTTAAACTCGCAAGAGCATCAGGTGGTACTGACCAGTGGTAAAAGTCGTTTTGCGCTATTGTCGTTGGCGGCCGAAGACTTTCCTAATTTAGAACAGTGGGATGGTGAGGTTGAGTTTCAGCTAAGCCGTATGGAGCTGAGAAAGCTACTCGAGAATACCCACTTTTCCATGGCGAATCAGGATGTTCGTTATTACCTTAATGGTATGTCGTTTGAATTAGAAAATGATGAAATAAAAACCGTTGCCACCGATGGCCATCGCCTCGCATTAGCGTTTAAAAAATTACCTCAATCGCTTAATTCGCAGCGCCAACTTATAGTGCCACGCAAGGGCGTGCAAGAAATCATGCGGTTAATGCCGGCAGATGATAATCCTGTGACTATTCAGTTTGGTGCCAATCATATTCGAATTAGCGACGCAGAGTTTACATTTACTAGTAAATTAGTTGATGGACGCTTCCCTGATTATCGCCGCGTTTTACCTCGTGGGGGTGACAAGATTATTACTGCAAATCGGGAGTGGCTACGTAATGCTCTGCACCGAGTGTCTATCTTGTCTAATGAAAAGTTTCGTGGTGTGCGCTTAAATTTGAGTAATGGCTTATTAAAAGTCAGTGCCAATAACCCAGAGCAAGAACAGGCTGAAGAAGTTGTCGAGGTTATGTATCAAGGTGATGAGTTAGAAATCGGATTTAATGTTTCTTATTTGCTGGATGTTCTAAACACGGTAAAAACTGAAGACGTTACAATTACGCTTGCCGATTCGAATAGTAGTGCGCTGATGGAAGCGACAGGTGATAGTGAAGCGCTCTACGTTGTTATGCCTATGCGTCTATAGATAATGAGCATTACTTCTCTCAGCCTCAATGATTTTCGAAATGTTGAGGCTGTTTCTTTATCTCCCCAAGACATAAATATCATCTACGGGGAGAATGGCAGCGGCAAGACTAGTTTTCTCGAAGCCATATACTTCCTTTCCCATGGACGTTCTTTTCGTACCAACAAGTATCGCAACGTGATTCGTCATGGGGCGCAAAAATTTACTCTGCACGCAAAAAAGCACAGTAATAATCTCACCATCCCTATGGGGATAAGTAAAAATGTACAGGGTGAGACCCAAGTCCGTATTCAGGGAAAAGCAAGCCGACGTATATCAGATTTAGCCCAGGTATTGCCTGTGCAAGTTATCACACCTGAAAGTTACTCTTTCTTCTTTGGAGGACCGAAGGAGCGACGGGCATTTATTGATTTGGGTGTGTTCCACGTGGAACATGAGTTTTTAAATGCGTGGCAAAACTTTAACCGTATACTTAAGCAACGTAATGCTTTACTCAAGCAAAGACCTCGAGATATCAAGCTTCAACTTGCTGTATGGGACAAAGAATTTGTCCGTTTGGCGCAGCATATTACCGCGCTAAGAGAATCTTATATTGAGAGGTTTAAAGCGCATTTTTTTGATAGACTGTGTGCTGAACTTGAATTGATGCAAGGCCTGAAAATCGAGTTCCATTGCGGGTGGAAACAGTCAGATTCACTCGCTGATGTACTGTCAGAAAACTTCGAACGCGACCTTGCACGTGGATATACATCGAGAGGGCCCCACAAGGCGGATGTAACGATAAAAACCGATGTGGGTGCAGCAGAGCATGTCTTTTCAAGAGGACAGCTAAAACTGCTTTTATATGCGCTTAAAGTAGCGCAAAATAGCTTAATTGAAAAAGAGACCGGGAAGCAGTCACTGTTGCTAATAGACGACTTACCCTCGGAGCTCAGTGAAGATACAAAGCGCAAGGTGGGCCAATTATTATCCCATTGCCAAGCGCAAATATTTATAACGACAATTGAGTCCGAAAGTGTCTCTGCCGTGTTAGAAGCTTTGGATAGAACTGAAGCTTTGTTCCACGTGAAACATGGCAAACTAATAACAAGATAGATGGAAACACCATGTCTGAAAATTACGATTCATCAAGTATTAAAGTACTGAAAGGATTAGATGCAGTACGAAAACGGCCAGGAATGTACATTGGTGATACCGATGATGGCACCGGTTTACACCATATGGTTTTCGAAGTTGTCGATAACTCAATCGATGAGGCACTAGCAGGATACTGTGACGACATCTTCGTAACTATCCACACCGATGGCTCAGTATCAGTTCGCGACAATGGTCGTGGTATCCCAACTGAAATCCATGAAGAGGAAGGAGTCTCAGCGGCTGAGGTTATCATGACCGTACTACACGCCGGTGGTAAATTTGATGATAACTCATACAAGGTATCCGGTGGTCTGCATGGTGTAGGTGTTTCGGTTGTTAACGCATTATCAGAAAAGCTAGCGCTAGAAATTCGCCGCGAAGGTAAATTACATAAGCAAACCTACACTATGGGTGAGCCTGATGCGCCGCTTTCTGTGATTGGTGATTCGGAAACCTCAGGCACAGAAATTCGCTTCTGGCCGAGCTCAGAAACATTCAGCGATATTAACTTCCATTACGATATTTTAGCTAAACGCTTACGGGAATTATCATTCCTGAACTCTGGCGTATCTATCATCTTGACCGATGAGCGCGAGGAAGATAAGCGCGACCACTTTAAATATGAAGGTGGTATACAAGCTTTCGTTGAATACTTGAACCGCAAGAAAACACCAGTTCATCAAAATGTTTTCCACTTCACCCATGAGCGTGAAGATGGCATCAGCGTTGAAGTATCGATGCAGTGGAACGATGGCTTCCAAGAAAGTATTTTCTGCTTTACCAATAATATTCCTCAACGTGATGGTGGAACGCACTTAGCCGGTTTCCGTGCAGCGCTTACCCGTACATTGAATGGTTATATGGAAAAAGAAGGCCTTAACAAAAAAGCCAATGCGTCGACCAGTGGCGATGATGCCCGTGAAGGTTTAACCGCAGTTGTTAGCGTTAAAGTGCCAGATCCTAAGTTCTCATCGCAGACCAAAGATAAACTTGTTTCCAGCGAAGTGAAATCTGCTGTTGAGCAAGCAATGGCCGAAAAGTTAGGTGAATTCTTACTTGAGAACCCAAGTGATGCGAAAGTCGTTGTCAGTAAAATAATTGACGCCGCACGTGCGCGTGAAGCAGCGCGTAAAGCGCGTGAAATGACGCGTCGTAAAGGAGCCATGGATTTAGCCGGCCTACCTGGTAAGCTCGCTGATTGCCAAGAGAAAGACCCTGCGGAATCTGAACTTTACATAGTGGAGGGTGACTCAGCGGGTGGCTCTGCTAAGCAGGGGCGTAACCGTAAAAACCAAGCTATCTTGCCACTAAAGGGTAAAATCCTAAACGTTGAAAAAGCCCGTTTTGATAAAATGCTTAGCTCGCAAGAGGTGGCTACGCTCATTACGGCGTTAGGTTGTGGTATTGGCCGTGATGAATACGACCCTGAAAAGCTTCGCTATCACCGTATCATTATCATGACCGATGCTGACGTTGATGGCTCGCACATCCGTACTCTGCTACTGACTTTCTTTTATCGTCAAATGCCAGAAATTATTGAGCGTGGCTATGTTTATATTGCTCAACCACCGCTGTACAAAATTAAAAAAGGTAAGCAAGAGCGGTACATCAAAGATGATAATGCACTCGTTGAGTACTTAACTTCTCTCGCACTAAACGGTGCCGCACTGTATACCAGTGAGGGAGCAAGTGCCATTCAAGATAACGCGCTAGAAAACCTAGTTCGCGATTATCAGAGTACCGAAAAAGTTATTGAACGTTTATCGAGAAAGTACCCATCTTCAATGATGAACAGCTTAATCTACCAACCTCGTATTAGTGAGTCTGAGCTTGATAATGAAGAGAAAGTGTTAGCATGGACGAAAACACTGGTAGAAGATTTAATTGCTAAGGATGAAGATGCGGCTATTTTCAGCGCACACACGCAATTCGACGAAGAGCGTAAACTCTATTATCCGCTGATCAATATTCGTCAGCACGGGGTTGATAAAGTCTATGTACTGAACCACGATTTCTTAACCTCCAAAGACTATCAGCGTATTAGTGTTACAGGTGAAAAAATCACAGACCTGATGCAAGAAGGCGCTTATGTTCAACGCGGGGAGAAAACGCAGCCAGTGAGCAGCTTTGTTGAAGCACTAGAGTGGTTAATTGCCGATTCTAAGCGTGGCCTATACACCCAGCGCTACAAAGGACTGGGTGAGATGAACCCTGAACAGCTGTGGGAAACGACGATGGATCCTAGTGCTCGCCGTATGCTTAAAGTGACCATTGAGGACGCTATAGCGGCAGACCAATTGTTTGCAACTCTAATGGGTGACCAAGTAGAGCCGCGCCGTGACTTTATCGAGCAAAACGCACTTCGTGTTGTGAATCTAGATGTGTAGAAATAAAGCTTAATAACGTATAACTAAAAGCCCTTACACAAACATGTAAGGGCTTTTTTTTGATTTAATACTTAATATTAAAGATGGATAATATCATCGGCATTGCCATCTGGATCGTTCAACGCCGATCCGTCTGTGCCTGGATTACCATTGCTCATCATGATCACCGCGCACGCCGCTGGTGAAGCCATTGATGTGCCAGACATTGTGGTAGTGCCACCCCCTTGGCGTGTGGAAAGAATACCGACTCCAGGTGCGGCATAATCGATAGGTGGGTTGCCAAAGTTACTGAAACTAGCAAAGCGGTCGCTGCTATCTGTTGCTGAAATAGTATAAACCCGGTTATGGGAGGCGCTCGCTGGAGAGACATTATTGGCATCTTGGCTTTCATTGCCTGCGGCCACTACAAAAAAGGCTCCCGATTGTTGTGCGGCATTTTCGACCGCATCGTTAAGTTCCTGATTGAAGCCTCCGCCTAAACTCATATTTGCACAGTCGCCTGGTGAGGCATTAGCGGCGACATGATCAATACCTGCTAGTACCCCAGACCAGCTGCCAGAACCGCGAGAATCGAGTACTTTTACAGGGACCACATCAGCACCTGCTGCAACACCAACGACATCGATACCGTTATTAAGAGCAGCGATAGTGCCGGCGACATGAGTACCATGACCATTGCCATCATCCATGTCTGCGTCACGCCCTTTAGTAAAAGCGGTAAAGCCACGGTTAGCATCAACGTTGAGATCAGCATGGTCTAAGTCAATACCGGTATCGAGTACCCAAGCGGTATAGCCGGAACCATCCACTGGACCTCCAACACGCGTGACGCTCCAAGGCGTTTGTTGAGATTGACTGCCGCCGCCACCGGGCTTACCTTTTTTTGCTGGTGAGGCATAGGCAATGCCATCTTCGGTGAAGCGCATCACATCGGACTCGTTTGCAAATACCGTTTTCGCTTTAGCGCAGCTCATATTAACAGCCATACCTTTGATCGCATTTTTATATAGGTGCTTGGCTTGAGCTTGTGCCTTAGTCAACATACCGCGTGCTTTACCTTCGACATCAAAGCGAGAAACCGAGTCATTAAAACGGATAATACAGGTATTATCGATCTCCATCTGTGCCGCCATGCCAGTAAAACTAGGGGCGCTTTGTGCAGTGGCTATACCGGTGGATGCAGCGAATACCGCTGTGGCTAAAAGTGTCTTTTTCATTTCGAATCCTATCTTAGTTATATTTTATTGGTCAAAGTGCGGTTAACACTAATTTAACAAAGTTAGACTACTTTGCTGATAATGCAATAAAGAAGAATTAAAAATACGAATAATGAACTAGGTGAGAAGAAATAATTCAGTGACGTTTAAATGAATAGATTATGAATGTGAAAGGAAGGGGCTGTTAGCTACAGAGCCACTGTAAAAGAAACTGCTTAAAACACAGCGTGGCAGCAGGTATACTGTGAGCAATAAAACCGCACTCAAAGCAGCAGAATCTAACCTCATTATGCAAAAATACGACTTACAAACCTTTCAGGGCCTTATCCTAGCGTTACAGGATTACTGGGCACAGCAGGGCTGTGTTATTGCACAGCCTTTTGATCTAGAAGTGGGCGCAGGCACGTTTCATCCACTCACCTTTTTAAAAGCCGTTGGCCCAGAGCCAATGTCGAGTGCGTATGTGCAGCCTTGCCGCCGTCCTACCGATGGCCGCTATGGTGAAAACCCTAACCGCCTACAGCATTACTATCAATTTCAGGTAGTTTTAAAGCCGTCTCCGGACAATATCCAAGACCTATACTTGGGCTCACTCGCTGCATTGGGAATTGACACACTTAAGCATGAAGTCCGTTTTGTTGAAGACAACTGGGAATCGCCAACTCTGGGTGCTTGGGGATTAGGATGGGAAGTGTGGCTAAATGGCATGGAAGTCACGCAGTTCACCTATTTCCAGCAAGTAGGGGGGCTTGAGTGTGCGCCAGTAACCGGCGAAATCACCTATGGTCTAGAGCGTTTAGCCATGTATATTCAAGGTGTGGACAGTATTTACGACCTCGTGTGGGCTGACGGCCCGATGGGCAAAGTAACCTATGGTGATGTTTTCCACCAAAACGAAGTAGAGCAGTCGAAATACAATTTCGAACATGCCGACGTTGATGCGCTATTTAAGCAATTCGACCAGTGCGAAAAGGAAAGTCAAAAACTCATAGAAGCAGAGTTGCCACTACCAGCTTATGAGCAAGTGATGAAGGCATCGCACGCATTCAACCTTCTCGATGCACGTCACGCTATCTCAGTGACAGAGAGACAACGTTATATTCTGCGCGTTAGAGCCTTATCTAAAGCCTGTGCAGAAAGTTACTACGCGGCGCGTGAAGCGCTCGGATTCCCGCTGTGTAAGGATTAAGAATACCTATGTTACAACAGAATCTTTTAGTTGAAATTGGTACTGAAGAGTTACCACCGAAATCACTGCGCACACTTGCAGAAGCCTTTGCTGATGCATTAACCGCACAACTGGACGAGCTTACTCTCGGGCACCAAGGTGTGCAGTGGTATGCATCGCCTCGCCGGTTGGGGTTGATGGTGTTGCAACTGGACGAAAAACAACAAGACAAAGTGGTCGAGAAGCGTGGCCCAGCAGTCAAAGCTGCGTTTGACGCCGATGGCAACCCAACCAAAGCGGCATTGGGTTGGGCTCGTGGCTGTGGTATTGAAGTCAGTGATGCGGAGCGCCATACCACCGATAAAGGCGAGTGGTTACTACACAAGGCCAATGTTCCTGGTCAAGCGGTACAAGAGCTGATTGTAGACGCCGTAGCTAAGGCATTAACTAAACTACCTATCCCTAAACCTATGCGTTGGGGAGCTAACAAGACTCAGTTTATTCGCCCGGTACACACCGCGACCATTTTCTACGGTGCAAGCTTAGTTCAAGGTGAAATTCTTGGTAAAGCGATCGGTAACGAGCTTCAGGGGCATCGCTTCCATCACCCAGAGAAAGTCGCGATTCATCACGCCGATGAGGCGCTAGTTAAGCTGAAGGAAGCCTACGTTGTCGCGGATTACGAGGCGCGCAAAGCGATGATCCGTAATCAAATTGATGCCGCTGCAGCAAAAGTGGGTGCCCAGGTCGCGATGGATGAAGAACTGTTAGAAGAAGTGACCTCGCTGGTTGAATGGCCGGTGACGTTAACCGCCTCTTTTGAAGAAGAGTTCTTGGATGTGCCAGATGAAGCACTGATCTACACCATGAAAGACGACCAAAAATACTTCCCGCTGCTTGATAGCAATGGCAAGCTTATTAATAAGTTTTTGTTTGTTTCCAATATTGAGAGCAAAGACCCAAGTGTAGTGATCTCTGGAAATGAGAAAGTAGTGCGCCCACGTTTAGCTGATGCACAGTTCTTTTATGAGGCAGATAAAAAGAAAACATTGGAAAGCCGCTTAGCGTCTCTTGATTCCGTGTTGTTCCAAAAACAACTAGGTACCCTGAAAGATAAATCAGAGCGAATTAGCGCGCTATCAGGCTACATTGCAGAGCAATTGAGTGCCGATAAAGCTTTAGCAGAGCGGGCCGGTTTGTTAAGTAAAACCGACCTCATGACAGAGATGGTGATGGAGTTCACTGATGTTCAAGGCGTGATGGGGATGCATTATGCACGTCATGACGGTGAGCATGAAGATGTCGCCAATGCCATGAACGAGCAATATATGCCGCGTTTCTCTGGGGATGAATTACCACATAGCACTATCGCTTGTGCTGTGGCTCTGGCAGATAAGTTCGACACCTTAGTGGGTATTTTTGGTATCGGCCAAGCTCCGAAAGGTGACAAGGACCCATTTGCCCTGCGTCGTGCAGCAATTGGTGCGCTTCGGATCATGGTAGAGAAGCAACTACCTTTAGATGTGCTTGATATTATTGCCAAAGCACAGCAACTGTTTGCTGATAAGCTCAGTAACAGCAATGTCGCTGAGGATGTATTTGATTTCCTCCTAGGGCGTTTCCGTACTTGGTATCAAGAGCAGGGTATTGCCGTTGATGTAATCCAGGCTGTGTTGGCGCGTCGACCTTCTAAACCCCTTGATTTCGACCTGCGTGTAAAGGCGGTAAGCCATTTCCGTAGCTTAGAGCCTGCAGAAGCGCTGGCAGCGGCAAATAAACGAGTGGGTAATATCCTCAGCAAAAATGACATCAAGGAAGTCGGTGCCATTGATAAAGCGTTACTTCAAGAGCCTGCCGAGCAGACTTTGGCTGAGCAAGTAGCAGCCTATCAAGCGAAATTATCGCCATTGTACGAACAGGGCGATTATCAGCAGGCATTAAGTGAATTGGCGAATATACGTCAAAGTGTTGATGCCTTTTTCGATAACGTAATGGTGATGGCTGACGATGATGCCGTTAAGAACAATCGCTTGGCGCTATTGTCACAATTACAATCGCTGTTTCTGCAAGTTGCTGACATTTCTGTTTTACAGAAATAGTGAGTATTTTTCATAGTGATAGTAAAAGCCAGCATTAAGCTGGCTTTTTTATTGAAGCCTTTGCACTAATTTCTTAGACTGGAGAAAAGTGCGCTTAAAGTGGAAACAAATAATAATGACAAAGCAAATTCCGTTACTCGTTTCAGCCTTACTATTGGGGGCTTGCTCAAGCTCAGTGACTATCGATGATATCGTGCCTGCTGAGGAAGTGAAAAAGCCGTTATTCTTGCGTGGCGATTTCTCGTTGTGGGATGCACAGCCAGAGTATCAAATGCAACGAGTGGCGCCAGCCATCTATGAGACCAAAATTCGCTTCTCTACGCCGGGGAAGGCCTATGAGTTCAAAATAGCCGATGCCCAGTGGAGTACTGGTTATAATTGCGGTTATCTTGACGAAGCGCTCGATAAAACGTTAGAGCTTGGCCTACCAGTTCAGGCAGACTGCAACAGCGTATACAACTATTTTAGCTTTACGCCAGAGGAGAAAGGTTGGTACAAAGTGTCTATCAATTTCTCTCGCTTTAAAAAGCCCTTGGTAACAGTCAACCAAGTGTTTGAATAAGGCCTACTGGCCTTTTCTGATCAAATACTGATACGGGGCTTGCTCGGTTTTCTGGGCCACCAAGGTGTGGTCCATAAAACGACAAAAACTGGGAATATCACGAGTCGTTGAAGGGTCATCAGCGGTGATTAGCAGGGTCTCGCCTTGGCGCATTTTGCGCACGGTGCCGCGCACCATCATCACCGGTTCGGGGCAACGTAGGCCCATGGCGTCAAGAACATGGTCAGCTTGGTCAAAGTTCATTGGTGTCGTTGCCTTAGAATAAAAGCGCTAGTTTACCCAAACTTTAGATAAGAAAAAAGGCGGGAGCAATAATGCTTAACCCGCCTTTTTGTCACCAAGCTGATGTGGCTATGGACGTTCGAACACCGTAGCAATACCTTGGCCTAAACCAATACACATGGTTGCAAGGCCGTATTTAGCGTCCTTATCTTCCATAATATTGATAAGCGTGGTGCTGATCCGTGAACCAGAGCAACCCAATGGATGCCCAAGTGCAATTGCACCGCCATTTAGATTCACTTTTTCATCGACCTTATCCAGTAGACCTAAGTCTTTAAGCACTGGTAAAGACTGCGCTGCGAATGCTTCATTAAGCTCAGCAACGTCAATATCATCAATGCTGATGCCTGCCTGCGCCAATGCCTTCTTAGTCGCAGGGACCGGACCATAACCCATGATTGATGGATCGCAGCCGGCGACCGCCATTGACTTAACACGAGCACGAATTGGCAAGCCTAGCTCTTTAGCTTTTTCTTCACTCATAACCAACATGGCAGAAGCACCGTCAGACAACGCTGAAGATGTGCCTGCAGTGACGCTACCCGAGGCCGGGTTAAATACAGGACGAAGCTGAGATAAACCCTCGACGGTGGTTTCTGGACGAATAACTTCATCATCTTCAACCAAGGTCAATGCACCACTTTCATCATGGCCTTCCATCGGTAGGATCTCGCTTTTAAAGCGACCCTCTACTGTGGCTGCATGAGCGCGTTGGTGTGAGCGAGCGCCGAACTGGTCCTGTTGCTCGCGGCTAATACCGTGCAAGGTGGCAAGATATTCAGCTGTTAGTCCCATCACACCTGCGGCTTGAGCTACAGAAGTAGCGAGCCCTGGGTGGAAATCATTACCATGGGTCATTGGTACATGGCTCATATGCTCCACACCCCCGATAAGGTAAGTATCGCCAGCACCGGTCATAATTGCGCGTGCCGCATCATGCAACGCTTGCATTGATGAGCCGCATAATCGGTTTACAGTGACTGCTGGCACTGTGTGTGGAATACCCGCCAACAGTGCGGCGTTACGGCCGACGTTAAAGCCTTGTTCTAAGGTTTGCTGTACGCAACCCCAGTAGATGTCGTCTATTGACGCAGGATCCACAGCAGGGTTGCGCTCTAATAGGCCTTTCATCAAGTGGGCACTAAGGTCCTCAGCACGCTTGTGGCGGAATACGCCATTTTTTGAGCGGCCCATAGGTGTACGAATACAATCAACGATGACAACATTATTCATGATTATTGTCCCTCCACTTGATAAAACACGCGGCCTTGCTCGGCCCATTGACGTGTTTGGTCAGATACTTGGTAAATCGCACCAAGGTGTGCGTACTTATCGGCAGTTGCTACAAAGTTAGCCAGGCCGACTTGGTCTAAATAGCGGAATACACCGCCTCTGAACGGCGGGAAGCCAATACCATATACCAACGCCATGTCTGCTTCTTGTGGTGAAGCAATGATGTTTTCTTGTAGGCAAAGCAGTACTTCGTTGATCATCGGCACCATACAGCGGTCGATCATTTCCTGCTTATCAACGTCTTTCTCACTGTCGCTCAGCGTTGATAGTAACTTTAATGCCTCGTCATCATGGCTCTTCTTCAAACGGCCACGGCGATCAGGGGCATAGCTGTAGAAGCCGTTGCCATTTTTCTGACCGTAGCGTTTAGCTTCTGCAAACACGGCGACCGGATCTTTCTCTTGGCGAGCCATACGCTCAGGGAAGCCTTCAGCCATCACGCCAGTGCAATGGAAGGCGGTATCAATACCCACCACGTCTAGTAGGTAGGCGGGCCCCATCGGCCAACCAAAGACATTTTCCATGACTTTATCGATTTTTGCGAAGCTGATTCCTTCGCTGACCATTTTGCTGAAGCCAGCAAAGTAGGGGAATAGCACACGGTTTACGAAAAACCCAGGGCAGTCATTCACAACGATGGGCGACTTACCTAGCTTAAGGGCATAATCGACTACAGCGTTAACGGTATCTTCTGAGGTTTTCTCGCCACGAATCACTTCTACCAAAGGCATCTTTGGAACGGGGTTGAAAAAGTGCATACCGCAGAATTTTTCAGGTTTCTCTAGCGCTGTGGCAAGTTCATCAATACGAATAGTCGACGTATTTGATGTCAGTACAGCATTGTCACCTAAGGTTTTCTCAAGGTCGCTTAATACCGCTTTTTTCACCTTCGGATTCTCAACCACGGCTTCAACTACGATATCAGCACTTTGCACATCCGCATCGTTGAGAGTCGGTTTGATTTTTCCTAGTACGCCGACCATCTTATCCATGTTCATATGGCCGCGTTTTACTTTTTTACCAAGTAGCTTTGCTGCCTCGCCCATACCTAAGTCGAGAGCATCTTGGTTAATGTCTTTCATGACAATAGGTGTGCCTTTGTAGGCTGACTGGTAAGCAATACCGCCGCCCATAATGCCTGCACCTAGTACCGCAGCTTGGTTGATGGTGACACTACTACCCTTGGCTTGCTTTTTAGCTTTGCCTTTAATGAACTGATCGTTCAAGAAAATACCGGTTAGCGCAGCAGCTTCATTGGTTTTAGCCAGCTTGGCGAAGTTGGCATTTTCTACTGCCATGGCTTCGTCGCGACTCATATTTGCGGCTTCTTTAATGGTTTTCACTGCAAGCACTGGCGCTGGGTAGTGGCCTTTAGTTTTGCCCATAACCATGCCTTCGGCCATGGCAAAGCTCATGCCTTGCTCTACCTTATTCATTTTCAATGGCGCTTGTTTCGTTGCGCGGCGCTTTTGCCAATCAAGCTTACCCGCAATGGCTTGCTCCAGCATGTTGATACATGCATCAACAAGCGCGTCATCAGCAACCACAGCATCAAGTGCACCCACTTTTAGTGCATCATTGGCGCGGTTTTCCTGACCCGTAGTGATCCAAGTCATGGCATTGTCTGCACCGATGATACGAGGTAAACGCACGGTGCCACCAAAGCCAGGCATAATACCCAGTTTGGTCTCAGGTAAACCGATTTTAGCTTTGCTGCTACCAACACGGAAATCGGTCGCCAGAACCCACTCACAGCCACCGCCAAGAGCCATGCCATTGATGGCACTGATAGTAGGGAAAGGTAAGTCTTCTAAAGCATCAAACACATCGGTTGCGTTTTTAATCCAGCTTACAAGCTCTTGCTCTGGTCTTTGGAAAGTGGGTAGGAATTCAAAAATATCAGCACCAACGATGAAGTGATCTTTATCGCTGGTAAATACCATGCCTTTAATATCGTCACGTTGACGTAATTCTTTGATGGCCTCTAAGCAGTCGTTTAAGGTTTGTTGAGATAGTTTATTCACTGAACCAGGTACAGTGAACTTAAACTCAGCAATTTGGTCCTTTATAAAAGAGACTACAAAGGAATCGCTCTGAAATATCATGGGTATCTCCCTTTGTTTCATGTGAAACTGGTACGATGAGTTGGGTTTTCGATCAGTGTCGCGTCTTTAATCCGAAAATGCAATGAAAATTTCCGGCTAAAATTTACATTCGGTTAAAAATTAACGCTGATACGAGATGCGACCAAAACACGTATAGATGCGGTTACTAAAGGTCAAAACTCATCCATTAATGTAGTACAGTTAAGATGGTTCGTTGAACCAATAATGGTAACGTGCCTTTTTGAGCATTTTTAGTGTTATTCCGTTACCTGTGTTTCGCGCGATAAAACGTAGGATTATCATGAAACGATTTATACATGTGTTACTGGCTGCATCCCTACTGCACGCCTCCAGTGCTTCTTTAGCCAGTGACAATGACGATTTTTTAGAGGCGGAAAAGGTGGCCTGGTCAGGCAACTATAAAGAGTTTAAGCGCCTCAATAGCCAACTCGATCACCCTCTTAAGCCTTATGTAGAGATGGCCTTTTATAAACGCCATCCGCAGTTAAAATATCAAACAGAAATAGAGCGCTTTTTGAGCGTGTACCAAAATACTCCCCTCGAGTGGCCGGTGCGTCGAGCCTGGCTTAACTACCTAGCTAAAAGAGGGCGAAAAGCCGACTTTGTTGCTAACTACCAACCCACAAGCGACGCGCAGTTAAAGTGCCAGTACCTAGATTTTCAATTGCAACTAGGCGCCCCTGAGCGAGCAATATTAGCGCAAGTTGCTGCTCTCTGGGTGGTTGGGCAATCTCAACCGAAACAGTGTGACTCCTTATTCGCTAAGTGGCGTGATGCTGGGATGCAAACTCCACAACGGGTATGGCAACGGGTAGGGTTGGCAGCACGAGAGGGCGAACACCACTTGCTGCGCTACCTGAAAACGTTGCTACCGAATAATGAGCGTTATTTAGCTGATTTATATTCTGCGGTGCGCAAAGACCCCAGTGCTGCAGCAGGTTTGTACCGGTTCAAAAACAAAAGCAGCAAAGAAGCGGAAATTGCCCATTATGGCGTTAAGCGTTTGGTATGGCGAGATCCGGAACTAGCGATTCGAGCATGGACCAAACTCGATAACATGTTCACTTTTACCGACGAGCAACGTCAGGAAATTAACTATGCTTTTGCTTATGCATTGGCGGTAAAACAACATGATGAAGCGAAATTTTGGTTAAATAAAGTGCCCGATGCGGGCCATGATAAAAAGCTAATGCAGTGGCATCTGGCAAATATGCTCAGAGAGCAAGATTGGCCAGGGATATCAGCTTACTTCACTAATAAAACCAACCTCAGCAATGGCCATAAATATTGGCTCGCATACAGCTATTTTCGTCAAGGGCGGGCACAAGAGGCCCAAGATATATGGCTGCCGCTGGCACAACAACGAGACTATTATGGCTTTCTTGCCGCCGCACGCTTGGACCAACCGGTTAACCTCAATAGTAAACAGTTGATGTTGCCGCCTGGGTTGAAGGAAAAGGTGGCTCAGGCGCCAGGCTTCAAGCGCGCCAAACGTTTGCATGAACTGAAGCGCTACACCAGCGCGCGCAGGGAATGGAATTACCTAATAGATACGTCAAGTGAAGCGGAGAAACTAGCGGCTTCGGTATTAGCCGGTGAACAAGGCTGGCATGACAGTACCATCTTTACATTAGCGCGTATAAAGGCTTGGGATTACGTGGATTTACGCTTCCCTGATGCATTCACCGACTTATTTAAGCGCTATAGCCGCCGCAACAAGGTGGATATGGATTGGAGTATTGCGATTGCTCGGCGTGAGAGCTCTTTTGCTCCGGATGCTCGCTCTCGGGCCAACGCCCGGGGCTTAATGCAGCTTCTTCCTAGCACCGCGAAGTACATTAATCGTAGTACCGTGTCTTCACGGCGTTTGTACGAGCCCAGCACTAATATCAATTTGGGCACCAAGTACCTCAAGTATTTAGAGGGTAAAACTAATGGCAACCAAGTGCTAGCAACAGCGTCTTACAATGCGGGTTATCACCGTGTACGTAAATGGTTACCGGATCAAGCTATGCCTGCGGAGCTGTGGATTGAATTGATCCCGTATCGGGAAACGCGCGACTATGTCAAAAATGTATTTGCTTATCGGCAAGTATACCTTACTAAACAAGGCAAAAACGAAAACATCCTAGCGTCTATTCTTGATATGCGCATAGGTGGTTAGCCGCACAGCTGGCGGCTGTGATAGACTGCAGTTAATAATATTTAGCAAAGTGGGTGATACATGAATAAATTAGCGGTGTTATACGCTGAACATATTGCAACCTTGCAAAAGCGCACGCGCGAAATTATCGAACGCGAAAACCTAGACGGCGTTGTTTTCCATTCTGGCCAAGCGAAGCGCCAGTTCTTAGACGATATGTACTACCCGTTTAAGGTGAATCCACAATTTAAGGCCTGGTTGCCAGTGATAGATAACCCACATTGCTGGATTGTCGCGAATGGCACTGATAAGCCAAAGTTGATTTTCTATCGCCCTGTGGACTTTTGGCACAAGGTCCCCGATGAGCCGAATGAGTATTGGGCTGACTACTTTGATATTGAACTGCTGGTGAAACCGGATCAGGTAGAAAAGTTACTACCCTATGATAAGGCGCGATTTGCATATATTGGTGAATACCTGGAAGTCGCTCAAGCTTTGGGTTTTGAGCTGATGAATCCGGAGCCGGTAATGAACTTTTATCATTACCACCGTGCCTACAAAACGCAGTACGAACTTGCTTGTATGCGTGAGGCGAATAAAATCGCTGTACAAGGTCACAAAGCTGCGCGAGATGCGTTTTTTCAAGGCAAGTCCGAATTTGAAATTCAACAAGCCTACCTGTTAGCGACGCAACACAGCGAAAATGACACGCCTTACGGCAACATTGTGGCGCTAAATGAAAACTGCGCCATTTTGCACTACACGCACTTTGATCGTGTTGCTCCTGCTACCCATCGTTCTTTTTTGATTGACGCTGGCGCCAACTTCAATGGTTACGCAGCCGATATTACTCGAACCTATGACTTTACTGGTGAAGGGGAATTTGCTGAGCTTGTTGCCACCATGAAGCAGCACCAAATTGCACTATGTAACCAGTTGGCGCCTGGCAAGTTATATGGTGAGTTACACCTTGATTGTCACCAACGTGTGGCGCAAACACTGAGTGACTTTAACATCGTTAACTTATCGGCCGGTGAGATTGTTGCCAAAGGCATTACCTCAACGTTCTTCCCACATGGTTTAGGCCATCATATTGGTTTACAAGTACATGATGTGGGTGGTTTTATGGCTGACGAGCAGGGCGCACACCAAGAGCCGCCTGAAGGTCACCCATTCCTGCGTTGCACGCGTAAGATTGAAGCGAATCAAGTATTTACCATTGAACCTGGGTTGTACTTTATTGATTCCTTGCTCGGTGATTTAGCAGCGACAGATAATAATCAGCATATTAATTGGGACAAGGTCGCAGAGCTTAAGCCTTTCGGTGGTATTCGTATTGAGGACAATATCATTGTTCACGAAGACAGCCTTGAGAATATGACTCGCGAGCTAGAGCTCGATTAACCACCCATTCACTGCGGGGCCTAAGTGCTCCGCAGTTTTCTATCAATGATCCTGCCGTTATGTCTGAATACTCATACCCTAGTGAGCCCTTAAGTTACGAAGAAGAAATCAAAAAGAGCACTTTTATTGTGCATGTGGCGCACACGCCGGATATTAGTGCGGCGAAGGACTTTATCGCCGATATTAATCGCCGTTACCCCGATGCCCGCCATAACTGCTGGGCTCATGTAGCAGGGGCTCCAGGAGGCAGCCATGTGTATGGCTTTTCTGATGATGGTGAGCCCAATGGGACTGCTGGCAAACCAATGCTGAATGTGCTCCAAGGCAGTGGCCTTGGCGAAATTTGTGCTGTGACAACGCGTTACTTCGGTGGTATTAAGCTTGGGACCGGTGGGTTGGTTCGTGCCTATGGCGGTACGCTTAATAACGCGCTGGCGCAACTAGTTACCCAGGTTAAGGTGCCTAGTGTGGTACTCATTGGCGACAGTGACTATGCTCTACAGGGAGTCATAGAGCAAAGGTTGCAAACTCACTACCAAGTCCTTGATATTGAGAAGCAATATGGTAGCGCCATTCGTTGGCAGATATGTATTGATGAGCGCCAAAGCGATGCAGCGATAAAAGATATCTTTGATTTAAGCCACGGTACTGTTGAGTTAAAAATAAAACAGTAAGACAATAACATGCAAACAAAAGTCACGGCGATGCGCTAGATGCAATACCGCACGATAATAAAAATACTGGGCCAGCTGGTGGCGTTATTCAGCATCACTATGGTGCCGCCAGCCTTGGTCTCACTAATATACAAAGATGGCGGCGGCTTACCTTTTATTCTCGCTTTTGTCTTTAGCGTCATTGCTGGCTTAATTGCCTACTACCCCAACCGTAATGAGCATGGAGATTTAAAGGCTCGGGAAGGCTTTTTAATTGTGGTGTTGTTTTGGCTGGTGCTGGGCTCGTTCGCATCTTTACCGCTGATTTTTCTAGATGCACCCAAGTTATCAATGGCAGACGCCGTATTTGAGGCGTTTTCTGGGCTGACCACTACCGGTGCGACTGTACTTACAGGCATAGAATATTTACCTAAATCGGTGCTTTTCTATCGCCAGCAATTACAATGGCTGGGCGGTATGGGGATCATTGTACTTGCCGTTGCCGTGCTCCCTATGCTTGGCGTGGGTGGGATGCAGCTGTACCGTGCTGAGACGCCAGGGCCGGTGAAAGATTCAAAAATGACACCACGAATTGCCGATACGGCAAAACACCTGTGGTATATCTATGTGTCGCTTACCTTAACTTGCACGCTGGCTTATTGGGTTGCGGGAATGAATTGGTTTGATGCGATTTGTCATGCCTTTTCAACCATAGCCATTGGTGGTTTCTCTACCTATGATGCGTCGATGGGGCACTTTGATAGCCCCGTGATTAACCTGATCTGTGTGGTGTTTTTGCTAATTGCGGCAATCAACTTTTCACTGCACTACGCAGCGGTGGCCAGTCGTAGTGGCAAAGTTTATTTGCGTGACCCTGAGTTTAAAGCGTTTTTTCTGATTCAAGTGGCACTCATCATTATCTGTTTCGCAGTGCTTTCCTCTAATAACATTTACGCTAATGGTGATGAAACGCTCGACCAGGCGATGTTTCAGGCCGTTTCCATCAGTACCACCGCCGGTTTTGCGACCGATAACTTCTCTGCTTGGCCGCTGTTTCTACCTATGCTGCTGATCTTTTCCAGTTTCATTGGTGGCTGTGCGGGCTCCACAGGCGGGGGAATGAAAGTAGTGAGGGTGTTTTTGTTGTACTTACAAGGTATCCGGGAGCTTAACCGCTTGGTCCACCCGCGCGCCATCTATTCGATTAAGTTAGGTCGTAAAGCCCTGCCAGATAAGGTTGTGGAGGCGGTATGGGGCTTTTTCTCTGCCTATGCCTTGGTGTTTGTAATTATTATGATCAGCTTGATGGGGACGGGGCTAGATAATATCACTGCCTTCTCGGCGACCGCCGCCTGCCTTAATAACCTGGGTCCAGGCTTGGGTGAAGTAGCCGCTCACTATGGTGACATTAGTGATAGCGCAAAGTGGATCCTGACATTGGCAATGGTCTTTGGCCGGTTAGAGATATTTACTCTCCTCGTGCTGTTTACCCCAACATTCTGGCGTGGGTGAGGCACGGTCGCTTGCGACAGCGAGTGACTTAACGTCACTCGTTGAGGGCCGAACGCGAAGGCGTGGATGCCTGAGCCGAGCGTCGCTTCAGGATGAATTCCTGCCACCATGCTATCCCTTTTCTATCGCGTGACAGTGACTTAACGTCATTCGTTGAGGGCCGAACGCGAAGGCGTGGATGCCTGAGCCGGGCGTCGCTTCAGGATGAATTCCTGCCACCATGCTCTCCCTTTTCTATCTCGTGGCAGTGACTTAACGTCACTCGTTGAGGTCAGAACGCGAAGGCGTGGATGCCTGAGCCGGGCGTCGCTTCAGGATGAATTCCTGCCACCATGCTATCCCTTTTCTATCGCGTGGCAGTGACTTAACGTCACTCGTTGAGTGGCGTTAAGGCGTGGATGCCTGGCGTAGGCACTCAATTTTTTTTATCTCTTCTGTATTTCTTTTTGTCCTAAATTCCATCTCTTTACTGAACCAAAGATACGTTGTTGCTAAAAAGCAACACAGCGCTTGGTGTGCAGTCGGGGATCAATCAAAATCCCCTTACAAATAGTTACTTAAATTTTAAGTCATTGAATTTTATAGAAATAAACATAAAAAATAATTTATGAAAATGATGGCATTACACTTTCATTCAGTTAAAAGTCACCTTCAGCGCAATCCAAGCAGGTAATCGGCTGAATTCAAGGTAAGAAGTTGCAAAATAACCTTTTGAAAAATATAGATATTATATTTTAAGCCTGAACTTTGTCGCAAAAGAGCAACAGAAAAACATAGTGTAACGGCCCTTAGCTCCCCTGATTTACATATATCTCCATGATAAATAGTGCTTTTTTAATGTTGGCACCGGACTTGTAATAGTCAGGGTGAGTTTAAAACGCAGTAGCAGTTAGCACAGAACGTTACTGACACAGATTTCAACAAGTAAAGAAGGATATTGATTATGAAACGCATGACTTCAACTTTAGCACTTATCACTTTAGCAGCTTCAAGCGCAGCGTTTGCAGCAGATTTCTCTACTTTAGATGCAGACGGCAATGGCGCTATCAGCAAGCAAGAAGCAGCAGTGGATGCAGAGCTTAGCAAGCACTTCGACAAACTAGATACCGATGGTAACGGTGAGCTGTCAAAAGAAGAGTTTGAACAAGCTTAAGCGCTTAGTTTAAACCTCAATTTCAGATTTTAGTTTTCAGTCCAGAAGGATACTTATTATGAAACGCATGACTTCAACTTTAGCACTTATCACTTTAGCAGCTTCAAGCGCAGCATTTGCAGCAGATTTCTCAACTTTAGATGCAGACGGCAATGGCGCTATCAGCAAGCAAGAAGCAGCAGTGGATGCAGAGCTTAGCAAACACTTCGACAAGCTAGATACCGATGGTAACGGTGAGCTGTCAAAAGAAGAGTTTGAACAAGCTTAAGCGCTTAGTTTAAACCTCAATTTCAGATTTTAGTTTTCAGTCCAGAAGGATACTTATTATGAAACGCATGACTTCAACTTTAGCACTTATCACTTTAGCAGCTTCAAGCGCAGCATTTGCAGCAGATTTCTCAACTTTAGATGCAGACGGCAATGGCGCTATCAGCAAGCAAGAAGCAGCAGTGGATGCAGAGCTTAGCAAACACTTCGACAAGCTAGATACCGATGGTAACGGTGAGCTTTCAAAAGAAGAGTTCGAGCAAGCTTAAGCACTATTTGAGCGCTATTCGCTCTTTCTCACGCACTTTATTTCCGTTAAGAGGGATTTGTTATGAAAGGTATGACGTCAACAATCGCATTTGTCACTTTAGCTGCATCAAGCGCTGTATTTGCAGCAGATTTTAACGCACTTGATGCCGACGGCAATGGCGCTATCAGTGTTCAAGAGGCCTCTGTCGATGCCGCTCTAATGGAGCAGTTCGATCAACTCGATACAGATGGCAACGGTGAGCTCTCAAAAGCAGAGTTCGAAAAAGCCGAGTAACCTAATTATTTACCAAACAAGGTAAGGAGCAAGTTATGAAAACCATGAAACACACAGTCGCATTAATGGCACTTGTAGGCGCATCTTCAGCTTTCGCATTGGATGCAGATTTCAACACTATTGATGCCGACGGCAACGGCGCTATCAGCATGGAAGAGGCGTCTAAGTATCCTGAGCTTATGAGTCAATTTAAAGACTTGGATACTGACATGAACGGTGAGTTATCTGAGCAAGAATTTGCTAAAGCGCAGTAACGACTGCGCAACACCGGACAACACCACACAGTAAAGAGGATACATTATGAAAAATTCAACAAAAGCAGTCGCTATCGTAGGTTTAGTAAGCGCATCATCAGCATTCGCATTGGATATGGACTTTAACAGTGTAGACGTAGATAGCAATGGCGCTATCAGCATGGAAGAAGCGTCTAAGTATCCGGAACTAATGCAGCAGTTCAAGGATTTGGACGCCAATAAAGACGGTGAGCTGAGCGAAAAAGAATTCGCAAAAGCTGAGTAATTTAACGCCAACTAAGAGGAGAGCGTGATGAAAACGATTAACACACTACTTGCTATGGCGATTTTGGCTTCTTCTGCAACAGCTATCGCAGGTTCTACTTTTGATACATTGGATGTCGACGGTAATGGCAGCATCAGCAAGGAAGAGGCAAGTGCAGATGCAGCGATTCTAACTAAATTTGATGAGCTTGATATTGATGGAAATGGCGAGCTATCTAAGGAAGAATTTGCTCACGCTGAGTAAATACCCAAACCCATTAGAGCAACGCAAAAGCAGTCTTAGTCCACCCACTAAGGCTGCTTTTTTATGTTTTACAGAAACATTGCGCTGACCTGGAAGAGCTTCTCAACCACATGAATGTGTTTTTTATCTATCAAGAACATAATGACATGGTCACCACTTTGGATCACTGTATCATCATGGGCTATCAGTACGTCATCATTGCGCACGATAGCGCCAATAGTCGTCCCTGCAGGTAGTTTAATTTCAGAGATAGCTCTGCCTACCACTTTAGAGGTGTTCTCATCACCATGGGCTACGGCTTCAATTGCCTCTGCCGCGCCTTTACGTAACGAGTAAACATTGACGATGTCACCGCGTCTTACGTGAGTCAGCAGGGCTGAAATGGTCGCTTGCTGTGGTGAAATAGCGATGTCAATTTCGCCGCCTTGCACCAAGTCGACATAGGCGCCACGTTGAATGAGCACCATGGTTTTTTGCGCCCCCATACGTTTTGCCAACATCGCTGACATAATATTGGCTTCGTCGTCATTGGTCACCGCAATGAATACATCGACTTGCTCAATATGCTCTTCTGATAGCAGCTCCTGATCAGACGCATCACCACAAAAAACCACAGTATCATCGAGCATTTCAGATAGTTGCTCAGCTCGTTGTGGGTTACGCTCCAGCAGCTTAACGCTATGGTTTTTTTCCAACGAGCGGGCCAAGCCAGCACCAATGTTACCGCCACCGGCGATCATGATCTTCTTATAAGAACGCTCAAGCTTTTGCAGTTCACTCATTACCGCACGAATATGCTTGGTTGCGGCAATAAAAAAGATCTCATCGTCGGCTTCGATCACTGTGGTGCCCAAGGGTTTGATAGCCTTGCCTTGGCGGTAAATTGCAGCAACACGAGTCTCTACATTGGGAATGTGCTCTTTCAATGCTGATAGCGCATAACCAACGAGTAAACCGCCATAGTAGGCTTTGACTGCGACCAGAGACAACTTGCCATCGGCAAATTGCAGCACTTGTAAGGCCCCTGGGTAATCAATGAGGCGACGGATGTACTTGGTAACAAGTTGCTCAGGAGCGATATAGTGATCCACTGGCAAATCGTCATTATGGAACAACTGCTGACGATAGCGCAGGTATTGCTCCGAGCGAATACGGGCAATCTTGGTGGGTGTATTAAAAATACTGTAGGCCACTTGGCAGGCCACCATGTTGACTTCATCGGAGCTGGTGACGGCAATAATCATATCAGCATCTTCAGCGCCGGCCTTACGCAAAATATCGGGGTGAGCACTGTGCCCAGTGACCCCTTGCAGGTCATATTTGTCCTGTAGCTCGCGCAAGCGATCGCCATCAATGTCGACAACGGTGATTTCGTTCTGCTCGCCGACAAGGTTTTCTGCCAGTGTTCCGCCGACTTGCCCCGCGCCTAAGATGATAATTTTCATTGCTATATCACTGTTTTATTATTTTTGCGTAATAGAAGCCATCGGTGTCGCCAGGTAATAATTGCCACCCTGGTTGAGCTATAGAGTCTTGCTCGTGCAGTGGGCTATGCTGAGCATCACTATGGCGTGTGAAGAAGGCTTTCATCTGCTCTTGATTTTCTTCTGATAGCACCGAACAAGTGGCATAAAGTAAAGTCCCGCCCGGCTTCAATAATGGCCAAATAGCATCAAGGATTTGTCCCTGTAGCTTAGCGAGCTCGTCAATATCAGAGTGTCGTCTTAACCATTTAATATCAGGATGACGGCGTATCACCCCTGTTGCTGAGCAGGGAACATCCAATAAAATGCGATCAAATTGCTGACCTTGCCACCATGACTCAGTGTCTTGTGCTTGGGCGCAAACAAGTTCGGCATCAAGATGTAATCGCTGTAAGTTAGCGCGCACTTTGTCTAGGCGTTCAGCATCACAGTCAAGTGCCATCACTTTTGCATTGGCCAACTCAAGTATGTGGCAGGTTTTGCCGCCCGGCGCGGCGCAGGCGTCGAGCACATATTCACCATCTTGTGCGCCAAGCAGCCTCGCGGCTTGCTGAGCAGCTGCATCTTGGACAGAGCTTGCCCCTGCGAAAAATTCTGGTAGTTTCTGCACATCCACTGCTTTTTTAAGCTTTATTGCGTCTTGGTAATCGGCAAATTGACTGTACTCGATACCTTGTTTGCTGAGCAGGTGCGCATATTGCTCGCAAGTATACTGACGTTGATTCACGCGTAACCACATGGGCGCTTGCGCCTGGTTTTGGGCAACAATGGTGTGCCAATGTTCTGGGTAGTCGCGCTTAAGTTTTTTTAATAACCAGCCTGGGTGATTATATTTACAAGCATCGATCTGTGTTGCTGCGGCTTCGAGCTCATCGCGTTGGCGCTGAAAATTGCGTAATACGGCGTTAACTAGGCCCTTCAGACCTGGTGCGCGCATCGCTTTGAGTGCATTAACGGTTTCACCCACTGCGGCATGCTCGGGAACACGCATATGTATTAATTGATACAGGCCAACATAGAGTAAAAACTGATAGACACGACGTTTACCTTTGAGGGGCTCATCCAGCAGTTGCTGACAATAAAATTCTAGGCTTGGCAGGTAGCGTAAGACGCCATAACAGATTTGCTGCATCAAGGCCTTATCTTTTGGATTGAGGTCCCGGCCGTAGCGGGGCAGAGCTGCCGAGAGAGAAACCCCGCGATCGACGACGTGATAAAGTGTGTGCGCCGCTTGGGCGCGAACATTACTCATGGGTTTCGCCTGCAATATGTGCCAAGGTGCTACCTACACTGACCCAATCGGCTCGACCGTTTAAAAAGTCTTGGGCGGACATGGGTTTTTTACCTGGAGGTTGAAGCTCGGTAATGCACAGAGCATGGTTGGTGCAGGCGACCACGATACCGTTTTTATCGGCCCGCAATATTTGCCCTGGTGCACCTTGCTCGGTAACAACGTCGGCTTGCCATACCTTGACGGTATTGCCTTGCATCTTGGTAAAACAAATAGGCCATGGGTTAAAGGCCCTCACGTTGCGAGCTAATTGCTCGGCATCAAGCTGCCAGTCTAACTCCGCCTCTTCTTTTGATAATTTTTTTGCGTAGTTTGCTTGAGCATCGTCTTGGGGTTCTGGCTCTATGGTAGAGAGCTTGGCTAAGGTATCAATTAACGCTGAAGGGCCTAACTGCGCAAGCTTGGCGTACAATGAAGCTGAGGTTTCATCAGCTGCAATAGGGCAACGAGCAATACTCAGCATATCGCCAGTATCAAGACCTTCATCCATTTGCATAATAGTGATGCCCGTTTCCTTATCGCCAGCCCAGATAGCGCGCTGAATAGGGGCTGCGCCTCGCCAGCGAGGTAAAATGGAGCCGTGGACATTGAGGCAACCTAATCTGGGGGTTGTTAAAATCGCTTTTGGCAATAATAACCCGTACGCAACTACCACCATAACGTCGGCGTTTAGCTCTGCAAGTTGCTGCTGTGCCTGCTCGTCTTTTAGAGAAGTTGGCTGATAAACAGGTAAGTTATGCTCTAAAGCAAGCGTTTTTACCTCACTGGCCTTGAGCTTTTTTCCTCTACCTGCGGGGCGATCAGGCTGGCTGTACACGCCAACCACCTCATGTTCTGAGTCAATAAGTGCCTGCAAATGGCGGGCGGCAAAATCCGGCGTACCGGCAAATACGATGCGAAGAGCTTGAGTCACTGTTTATCCTTGTTACTGAGCTTTTGCGGCAAGACGCGCTTCTTTTTCAAGCTTCTTGCGAATACGTTGGCGCTTCAAAGGAGATAAGTAATCAATGAATAGCTTACCTAGTAGGTGGTCTAATTCATGTTGAATGCAAATGGCCAGTAAACCGTCGGCGTCAAGGCTAAACTCTTCACCTTGTTCATTCAGGGCTTTTACAGTCACCGTTTCAGCGCGATCAACCTTCGCATAGGAGTTTGGAACGGATAGACAACCCTCTTCACTGACCGTGGAGCCGTCTTTATGAGTAATCTCAGGATTAATAAGAACCAACGGCTGGTCGCGCTCGTCGGAAACATCGATGACGACGATACGCTGATGAATATCAACCTGGGTGGCCGCAAGACCAATACCATTTTCATCGTACATGGTCTCTAACATGTCTTTGACGATGGTGCGAACGTCATCGTTAATATCGGTTACTGGTTGAGCGACTGTGCGCAAACGTTCATCAGGGAATCGAAGTACTTCTAAAAGTGCCATAGCTACCTTATTAAAAATTGTGCTAAATATCGGGTATTGTGTTATGTTTTTATTTTAGCCATTCGTGTGCACCTTTAACAGGTTATTGGGTAATAATTATAATAAAACAAGCTTGAGGAAGCTCATTACAATGATAAAACAGCTATCGGCTGCCGTATTAGCACTTGCGGCTGCTTTTCCATCATTAGCAGATGTTCTAACGGTAAAAGAAAATGCCCCTGAGCAGTATGTGGTAGAAAAGGGAGATACGTTATGGGATATCTCTGCTATTTATTTGGACAAGCCTTGGTTATGGCCAGAGCTGTGGCAAATGAATCCACAAATTGATAACCCTCACCTTATTTATCCGGGTGATACGTTATACCTTGTGTATGACGCTCAGGGTCGACCTCGCTTAGTGATGGAGCGTCCAGAAAACTATCAAAAACTAACTCCCCATGGTCGCAAAACCATGAAGAGTGATAGCGCTATTCCAACTATTTCTTTAGAGCTATTGCGTCCATTTTTAACCTATGAACAGGCGCTAAGTGAAGAGCAAATAGCGGCTCAGCCCTATGTGCTAGGTGCTAACGAGAACGTTAAGCGCCCAACTAAAGGCCACATTCTTTACGTTAAAGGCGATTTAGAACGTAACCGTAACTACGCTATTTACCACAAAGATGATCCTTACATTGACCCACAAACAGAAGAAGTGCTTGGCTACGAGGTGAAGCTCGTTGCCACTGCGCGTGCGTTCCGCTCGGGAGACTTCGATAACGGTGTACCAGCCTCTGTGTTTGTTAACGATGTGAAGCGTGAAATTAATGCTGGTGATTTCTTACTGCCCGTCAGCGAAGGGCAAAGCTTGCCTGCGTTCTTTAAAATGCGTCGCCCTGACAAGGAAATTGATGGCGAAATTATTGCGTCAACCAATGAGCTACGTGAATTCAGCAAGATGGACATCGTGGTACTCAATCGTGGCCTGACAGACGAAGTGAAAGCAGGACATATGTTTGATATTCGTCGACAGTCACCCACCGTGGTTGATGGTGATGATGGACCAAGTTATAAAGAAGACGCGAGCACTTACGAGAAAGTTGCGTCTAACATTGAAGAGTCCTTTAATTTCGAAGAGGATGGTGACAACACCACGTGGCATATGCCGAAAGAGAAAGTCGGCGAGCTTATGGTACTGAAAGTACAAGATAGAGTGAGCTACGCCATTGTCACAAAAACGCTACGCCCAATTCGCGTTGGCGATGTAGTCAGTGTTAATTAGTAACAGCTGATCGTACACTGCGTTGGGTTGTGCTCAAGGAGGGAGCATGGCACACCAGTTACCGTTATCATCGGCCTCGTCAGAGGCCGATTTACATTTCCATCAAGCCGCATTACTGGCTTTGCTCTATGTTCGTGGACTCAGCTGCCGCGATGTCAATAAGTTGCTTACGCACGTACCGTTAGCCCGTATGGTTACGGAGCCCGAGTGTTTGCAATGCTACGGCGTAAAAGCGGACATCATTGGAGCCCTTTCAGCGCTTAATATGGCTAACTACGAGCGCAAGATTCAAGCATTCAAACATCAAGGTATTGATGTTATAGCCTTGGGGACGTCTGCTTACCCCGAGCTGTTAGCTGAGCTACCCGATGCACCGCTATTACTGTTTTGCAGAGGCAATACCCAGCTTCTCAAACGACCACAAATCGCGATGGTCGGCAGTCGCAGTGCTTCGCTTGCTGGGAAGCGATGTGCCCAAGAAATAGCCCAGCAATTGAGTGCTACGGGGCTAATAATCACTTCAGGCATGGCAATGGGCGTAGACGCCATGTCGCATCAAGGGGCACTGATGGCGACAGGCCAAACTGTAGCTGTGCTTGGCACCGGTGTTGATATTTGTTACCCCCGCCGCAATAAAGCCTTACGTGATGATATTTTGGCAAAGGGTCTGTTAGTCAGTGAGTTTGTGCCCACGACTCCGGCTCGGGCTATGCATTTCCCTAGACGTAATCGCATTATAGCTGGCTTATCGTTAGCTACTTTAGTGGTTGAGGCTGAGCGTAAGAGTGGCTCATTGATCACGGCCGAACTGGCTGCGGACTATAATCGAGAGGTGATGGCTATACCGGGCTCGATTAATAATCCCTATGCCAAAGGCTGCCATAAGCTAATAAAAGAAGGCGCGGCCTTGGTCGAATCGGCAAAAGATGTATTACAGGAGTTAGGTTTTTCTGCACAAAACGGTCTATATATAAAGAGTGAACCTACTTACTGTGAGGATGAAAACAGCATACTTCGTCATATTGGTTACGAGCCTACTTGCGTTGATGACATTGCTAGTAGTGCCGAAGTACCCATTACAGAACTACTGACGCAACTAGTCGATTTAGAGCTGGAGGGGCTAATAGAGAGCACCTCAGAGGGCTATGTAAAAACAGGGGGCGGGTAACATGTTTGATATCCTAATGTATTTGTTTGAAAACTATATTCACAGCGAAAGTGAAATTTTTGTCGAAGAGAACGTACTCACCGACGAATTACGTAAAGCGGGGTTCAACAACAGCGAAATATTTAAAGCACTGGATTGGTTGGAGCAATTAGCTCAGTTGCAATATAGCGACGAGCGCCCTTATTTGCATAATGCCCCAACTGGAGCATGCCGTATCTATACCGAATACGAAAGTATGAAACTTGATACTCAGTGCCAAGGCTTTTTGATGTTCCTAGAGCAAATTGGCGTTATAGATAGCACAACTCGAGAGATGGTTATCGATCGCGCTGTGGCACTGGACCAAGAGCAAATTGCACTGGATGATTTGAAGTGGGTGGTGCTGATGGTGTTGTTAAGTGTGCCTGGGCAGGAGCAGGCTTATGCACAAATGGAAGATTTAATTTTCGATGACCCGAACCCAACACTGCATTAAGCTTGATCTCTGTGTTGGGGTCAGTATATTGGGCGCAAATTCACCAAAGTGCGAGTAGTGCGTGAGCAAGATCGACCATTCGTTATTTAATGCTAATCAACATGCTCTAGAGAAAGAATACGAGGTATGTCCCCAGTGTGGTTGTGAGTTGGTGATGCGGCACTCTAAGAACGGTCCTTTTTTAGGGTGCGCAGCCTACCCGAAGTGTGACTTCATTCGTCCTTTGCACCAACATGACACAGCCGTACTTAAGGTACTAGACGATAATCCCTGTCCTGAGTGTGATTCGCCTTTAGCGGTGAAAAACGGCCGCTTTGGCATGTTTATCGGTTGTACCAATTTCCCTCAGTGCCATTACATCGCCGATCAAAAGCAACAGCAGCCAGAGCAAAACCTAGTAACCTGCCCAAAGTGTCATGATGGTCGTTTAACTAAACGTAGTAATAAATATGGTAAAACCTTTTACTCTTGCGATGCTTACCCCAAATGCAAATACAGCTTGAACTATGAGCCCGTGGCTCATGCTTGCCCTCAGTGTGATTGGCCGGTCATGGTCAAGCGTAATCTTGCTGGGGGACCTGTGTTACAATGTCCGCAAAAGTCCTGTGGGCATAAACAAGCTGAGAATGTGGAGAGTTAGAAGGTGTCAGAGCCAATCACAGTAGACCCGGTTGTAGAAAGCTTACAACAGGGTGAGGTTATTCTTTACCCAACAGAGGCCGTGTACGGGCTGGGTTGCGACCCAATGAACCAACAGGCAGTAGAAAAGCTATTGGCTATTAAGCAGCGTCCGGTTGAGAAGGGTTTAATTCTTATTGCCGATAATTACGGTCAGTTACTGCCTTATGTGGCCGATCACAAAATTCCTATGGATAAGCGCGCTGATATCTTTTCGCAGTGGCCAGGCCCTGTCACTTGGGTGATGCCGGCTGCCGCTGATACGCCCAAATGGCTTACTGGCAAGTTTGATAGCATAGCCGTGCGAGTGACCAATCACCCAACTGTGAAGCGTTTATGCCAAGCTTTTGGTGGCCCTTTAGTGTCAACGAGTGCCAACTTAAGTGGCGAGCAGCCGGTTAGTTCAATTGCGGCTGCGAAAGCGGCGTTTGCCGAACAAGTGGGTTGCTATGTTGATGAACCCTTAGGTGGTCAGCAACAGCCCAGCACTATAAAAGACGCCCTCAGCGGGCAAACGTTTCGAGGTTAATCATGGCATCACAACTTTTAGCACAAGTGAAAGAATACCTTAAAGCGTTGCAGGATGAGATCTGCGCTGGTCTAGAGCAGGCTGATGGCAAGGCACAGTTTGTAGAAGATGCTTGGCAGCGAGAAGAGGGCGGTGGCGGACGTACGCGCGTTATTCGTGACGGCGCTATTATCGAGCAAGGCGGTGTCAATTTTTCTCACGTGTTTGGTGCGTCAATGCCGGCATCAGCAACAGCACATCGGCCTGAGCTTGCTGGACGAAGTTTTCATGCATGTGGTGTCTCATTGGTTATTCATCCGAAAAACCCGCATATCCCAACCAGCCATGCCAACGTACGCTTTTTTATCGCTGAAAAAGAGGGTGAGCAGCCTATTTGGTGGTTTGGTGGTGGATTTGATTTAACACCTTTTTATCCTGAACGTGAAGATGTAGAGCATTGGCATCAGGTTGCTAAAGATTTATGCGATCCATTCGGGGAGGATGTGTATCCAAAATATAAGAAGTGGTGTGATGATTACTTCTATTTGAAACATCGTGATGAAACTCGAGGTGTTGGCGGATTATTTTTTGATGATCTTAATGAATGGGGATTCGAAAAAAGTTTTGCCTTTATGCAGGCGGTGGGTAATGGCTATTTAGATGCTTATCTGCCGATAGTCAGTAAGCGAAAAGACACTGACTATGACGAACAGCAGCGCCAATTTCAGCTTTATCGTCGCGGTCGTTATGTAGAGTTCAATTTAGTTTGGGACCGAGGCACTTTATTTGGCTTGCAAAGCGGTGGCCGCACAGAGTCTATTCTCATGTCTATGCCACCACTGGCGAGGTGGGAATATGACTATACTCCCGCCCCAGGCACTGCTGAGGCGAAACTATACGAGCATTACTTAAAGCCACAGGACTGGCTAGCTATGAGTGAAAAATAGATGATTTCACGAGGTTGATAGATTCATCAAGTTGGTAAGAACATGACAGCCCTGATAAAGCACGTTCATGTTCTTACCATAAGTAGATAGTGATAGTGTTTGTTAACTGTTGTCCAACCTAAAACCGCTAAACCTGTTGAGCTATTAAGGCTCTGATTTCGTCAAGGGTTGTCTCTTTTAATAACTTACCATCTTCAAAAACAACGTCTAAAAGTCCTTGTTGCTCCTCTTGTTCTGATACGTTATCAAATAGGGTTAGTTCACCATCGATACGTTCTACCTTTAACAACCCTTTCGATGATTTCTTTTTAGCGTCTGTTTTGGGGTCTTTGAAGATGGCTAAACGTTGACCATCCTTTACTACACTTGTGGCTTTAACTGCGGAGCCATGTGTATCTCGAGTTACGTATTGGTAGCTATATGAACCAATACCTAAAACAACCTTTGATGCGAAGCCTTTTTCCATGAGTCGTTGTAGTATCTGACGCTGACGACTTAGAGTGATTGCGTCCCCGTAAATTGCGCCAATATGATCGTCCAACAACTTGTATCCTTGAGCCGTAGTCGTGCCACCAAAAATGTCCCAGAGGCACTCTATCAAGCCTTTAACTTCGCACTCCATGAGCCTAATGGTCGAATTATTTTCGAATCCAAAGTATTCACCATTAAACCTGTAGGCCTCATACCCTTGAGAAATTGCTTCTTTTTCAGCCTCGCCCTGGTTCTGAAATAGCTCACTGTAATCTGAGACAGGGGAGACTTTGTATCCTGTGAGTATTTTTACAGGGTCTCCAGAGTCAGGACGAATAACTAACGTACCGTCCCGCATCATAATATCGTCTTTTAATTGTGGGAGATAATCGGTGACTAAAGTCCAGAAGTCCCATGTATCAGATACTACACTTAGTATTCCTTTTGGGGATTGTTCTTTCATTAGGTATTTAAAAAACTCAATTTCTCCCTCCATAATCCAAGAGCAAGTTACCGAGTGTTCTGTTGCATCTACTGAGCAGCCAACTAGTTCTTTATCAACATTTGCACCGTAGTATTTCTCTGCAAATAAAACAGCGGGAATAGTATCTGTGCCAACTAACCCTGATGCTAAATGGCCAAAGCCACTCATGGCAGCTGCATGCTTGCCAAACATTCCCCTAAAGCTGAAATCATGGCCTTGAAATGGCACAAAATCAGCGGGTAATCCCGTTTTAGTTGCAAACTCTTTAAATACTTTGAAATAGGCAACAGAAGTAGTTGCGCTTGTTTGAATTGGCCAATTCTCGCAACTTAACACGGTTTCGATCATATTGGTCAGCCATTGAAAACCCGGTTTTGTATTAACTATTGTGATGGGGGGTACTAAATAAGGAACCAGTGTTCCTTCTGGCAGTGCTTTGATTTTGAGTGGTAAATACCCTAAATCATGAAGATCTTCTAGGTATGTAACATCAACAGAATAGCCAAGCATTGAGCTCATAATTCGCTTATGAGTTGCTACAGCAACTGCTTTATCTTGTTTAAAAAACTCGTTCCACTCTTCTAACAGGTAGCTCTTTATAAAATATTGCAAGCCAACAAAAGCTACCTTGTCATTGTCTGTTATGTTGCTTAGCTTGCCACTTCTAGAAGTATAATTTGCATATACTTCGGTTACACTAGGGTGGTAAGCGCGACTATGAAACTCTTTATAAACATCCTTTTGCATACTTGCAGCTGTAATAGTCATGGTGTTGTCCCTACATCTCAATTATTTGTAAATTTATATCGCTGTTACTTTTAAACTCATTCGCGGGTCTAAAGGAGTCGGTTGTGTAGATGTGATCGATCAGCCCCTCAAACACATCGAGTCCTTTGGAAAAAATTCCATGGGTAATGAACAAAGACACTTCTAAAGCCCCTTCATTCTTGAGTACTTTCGCTAATTCAATAAAGGTTCTCCCACCATCACAGATATCATCTGCGATCAGTACATTTTTACCTTTAACATCGCCTAGTACTTCGGTTTTTATTATGTCGCCCGTTTTGAGATCTCTGACTTTGTGAGCTTGAATTACTTCGGGCACTCCATTAAATTTTTCGGAAATCTTAAGTGTCTTTTTGCTGGCACCAGCATCAGGAGAGATTAGCGTTAGTTCACCCACAGATAAGCGTTTGTTTAACTCTTCACACCGTCCCAGTAACGCGACCTGATCGATATTGGTTACTCGATGTATCAGAGCTGGTGAGACATCACTGTGTGAATCCCAAATGGTTACTTTTGAAAAGTTTAAGCTGTTAATGATATTTGCCATAACAGCAGCACCCAATGCTTCACCTTCTACACACACTCTATCTTGCCGAGCGTAGGGAAAATAAGGGATTACAAGCTCAATAGCCGTGCTCTCAGCTGTTATTCTTCTTAAAGCATCAACGGCCATCATTAGCCTGATCACTTTTGATGAGTCGTTTAGCCGTTCAAATATTTCTATTTTTACAGTATCAAGTAATGAGGCTGGGCTGAATCGAATATGTTCTTCACCCCCTGAAAAGCTGAAGGTATCATAATCGAGCTGTGATTTATTACCTGCTGAGTCATAGCTAAGTACTTTCATTTGGCATCCTTTCAATCTTTGTGTCCTATCGACACAAAGAAGGTTATCAAACGTACCTAACTCAAGCAAGATATTTTTTGAGCTTAAGTGCGACTAGTATAGTGGAGCGGTTAACTCTGCTAGTTGAAATTTTTGGGGCTACCAGATATTTTGTCGCTAAGATCTTAGTGTGGATGGGAAAGTGGCTGATAGTTCCGATATTAGAAAATATAAAAACCCTCTATTTACAGTTGATAGTGTGTTGTTCACTGTAAAAGATGCGGATTTAAAGGTTTTGTTAGTCAAGCGAGCGAGCGACCCTTTTACCGGTCAATGGGCGTTGCCGGGTGGCTTTATTGACATAGATATCGACCATGATGCGGATATGACCGCATTACGTAAATTAAAAGAAAAGACTAATATCACCCCTCAATATTTGGAGCAATTGCATACCTATTCGGGAGTGAGTCGCGATCCACGGGGATTTAGTGTAACACTGGTCTATTTTGCTCTCGTCGCAGAGGGAAACGCATCAGCGCATGTAGCCACAGTTGATGATGTGAAATGGACAAGTGTGGGGGAGTTACAGGACCTACCCGTGGCCTTTGATCATAAATATATTGTAGAGCAGGCAAGGCAGAGGTTGAAGCAAAAGGCTTTGTATTCAATGGTGCCAGTATATTGCTTACCAGAATATTTTACCGTTGGGCAGTTCAAGTCTGTTATCGAAACTATTTTAGGTAAAACCGTACAGCGCAAGACCATTATCAGGCGTATAGAAGCAACTGATATGTTGGAAAAAATGGATGAAAAAGTTAGGTCAGGTGGCCGGTTCGCTCAGTTGTACCGAGTTAAACCAGGCGTAGATATCGTTAATTTTGAACGCAACCTGAGTACATAATCCGTTGGGGATTATTTTATGGTGACTGCTTAATTTAGGATAAATTGTCCCTAACCTAATAGAGATAACATATTTAGTGCTGGTTTATCATATGACTAGCAAGCTGTGCCAATGATTGGCGCAGGTTTTCTCGCAATACTGGGTTGTCAATTTCTTGATCAAGCGCTTTGTTCATACAATGCATCCACTGGTCGCGTAAGTCTTTATCAATAGGAAAGGGCATATGGCGCTGTCTTAGGCGCGGGTGACCGTATTGTTCTACAAATAAATCAGGCCCACCGAGCCAGCCAGAGAGAAACTCAAAAAACACCTGACGAATTCGGTCTAATGGCTGGGGATGCATATCATATAAAGGTTTTGCGTATTCATCTTGAGCCATAATGTCGTAAAATCGATTAGCTAGAGCACGGGCCCCTGGCTCACCTCCAATCATATCATAAGGGGTTTGTGACACGGTCGGGTGCTCGGTTTTGGCAGCGGTGGTTGATGAATTTGCATCTTTTTTGAGGATGCGTTTAAGTAACTGCTTCATAGCCTGCTCAATTATTAGGAAAGATAATGGATAAATACGCGGTTTTTGGTAACCCTATTAAGCACTCTAAATCTCCCCTTATTCACCAAGCGTTTGCTCGCCAACAGGGGATGGAGGTGGATTACCAGCGCATTTTAGCACCGTTAGAAAGCTTTGAGCAGTCGGTGACTGACTTTTTCGCCGCCGGTGGCAAGGGAGCCAATGTCACTTTACCTTTTAAAGAGCGTGCTTTTGCGTTGGCTGACACATTAACTGAACGCGCGCAATTAGCGGCAGCGGTTAATACCTTAGTGCTTACTCCGCAAGGCAAGTTAATGGGCGACAACACCGACGGCATTGGCTTGGTCAGCGACTTGCAAAGGACCTTTGGTCCGCTGCGCGATAGACATGTATTGTTACTCGGAGCGGGAGGGGCTGCGAAAGGGGCTGTGTTACCCTTAATTGAAAGTGGTATTGGCTCACTCACGATAGCTAATCGTACCGCAAGTAAAGCACAGCAGTTGGCAGAGCGTGTAGATAGCAACGTAGCGGTTCATGGCTGTGGCTTTGCGCAGGTAAGTGAAGGCCCTTTTGATATTGTTATCAACTCCACTTCGTCCAGTGTTCACGGTCAGGTGCCAGATATTGATACTAAGGTAATGCAACACTGCCAGTATGCTTATGATATGTACTATGCCGATCAGCCAACCAGCTTTATGCGCTGGGCAGGTGACATAAACAGTTATGTTTCTTGTGCTGATGGTCTCGGTATGCTGGTGGCTCAAGCCGCTCATGCATTTGCCTTGTGGCGTGGCTTTATGCCTGACTGTGAGCCAGTCATTCGTGCCTTAAGAGAGGGGCAGTTAAAATGAATCAAGCTATCCAATTCGTAGACCGTGTAGAGTACATCAATGGTGTACTCACCTTTTACGCTATGGCCAATGGCATGCTAATACCCTGCACTATAGATATGGACAATATCGAACGCAGTGATGCGCTTACACACTTTGCGCAATTAAGATTTGACTACGAAGAGGTCGCGCAGCAACT
>NZ_CP045418.1:42500-227500 GCF_009363775.1 Pseudoalteromonas sp. THAF3
GGAGAAGGTACGCCCACATTAGGTGAAGGACCTGCGTCTGGAGCTGAAGTGGGTCGCAGTGACCAGGTGGCTGGGACTGTTTATTAAAAACACAGCACTGTGCTAAATCGTGAGATGACGTATACGGTGTGACACCTGCCCGGTGCCGGAAGGTTAATTGATGGGGTTAGACTTTGTCGAAGCTCTTGATCGAAGCCCCGGTAAACGGCGGCCGTAACTATAACGGTCCTAAGGTAGCGAAATTCCTTGTCGGGTAAGTTCCGACCTGCACGAATGGTGTAACCATGGCCACGCTGTCTCCACCCGAGACTCAGTGAAATTGAAATCGCAGTGAAGATGCTGTGTACCCGCGGCTAGACGGAAAGACCCCGTGAACCTTTACTACAGCTTGGCACTGAACATTGAGCCTACATGTGTAGGATAGGTGGGAGGCTTTGAAGTGGTTACGCCAGTAATCATGGAGCCATCCTTGAAATACCACCCTTGTATGTTTGATGTTCTAACGTTGGCCCCTGAATCGGGGTTGCGGACAGTGCCTGGTGGGTAGTTTGACTGGGGCGGTCTCCTCCCAAAGAGTAACGGAGGAGCACGAAGGTTGGCTAAGTACGGTCGGACATCGTACGGTTAGTGTAATGGTAGAAGCCAGCTTAACTGCGAGACAGACACGTCGAGCAGGTACGAAAGTAGGTCATAGTGATCCGGTGGTTCTGAATGGAAGGGCCATCGCTCAACGGATAAAAGGTACTCCGGGGATAACAGGCTGATACCGCCCAAGAGTTCATATCGACGGCGGTGTTTGGCACCTCGATGTCGGCTCATCACATCCTGGGGCTGAAGTCGGTCCCAAGGGTATGGCTGTTCGCCATTTAAAGTGGTACGCGAGCTGGGTTTAGAACGTCGTGAGACAGTTCGGTCCCTATCTGCCGTGGGCGTTTGAGAATTGAGAGGGGCTGCTCCTAGTACGAGAGGACCGGAGTGGACGAACCGCTGGTGTTCGGGTTGTTTTGCCAAAGGCATTGCCCGGTAGCTACGTTCGGAATCGATAACCGCTGAAAGCATCTAAGCGGGAAGCGAGCCTCGAGATGAGTTCTCACTTGGCGTTTAACGCCACTAAAGGGCCGTTGAAGACGACAACGTTGATAGGCAGGATGTGGAAGCGCTGCAAGGCGTTAAGCTAACCTGTACTAATTACCCGTGAGGCTTAACCATACAACGCCAAAGTGGTTTGTATGTGACTGTTTAAGCACAGAAGTTAAGAGACTAAAGTAGATTTACTTATACAGCTTTCCAAATGACTAACACGCCGTGTTAGGCCAAGTTTATGCTTGGTGATAATAGCGTTCTGGACCCACCTGACCCCATGCCGAACTCAGAAGTGAAACGGAACTGCGCCGATGATAGTGTGGGTTCGCCCATGTGAAAGTAGGTCATCACCAGGCTCCTAATTAGAGAGACCCGTTGCACCAGTGCAGCGGGTTTTTTTATGCGTGTAGAAAAGGCTTCAGCCTTGCAGCATCTTAGTCAGGATAAATCCTGACCTACAACAGAGCGAAACACCCATCACCACACCCGTAGGCCAGGCTTCAGCCTTGTATCATATAGTCGGGATAAATCCCGACCCACAACAGAACCAAACAACAGAAGAACCCCACACCTGCAGGCAAGGCTTTAGCCTTGCATCACCCCAGTCAGGGTAAAACCCTGACCTACAACAGAGCGAAACACCCATCACCACACCCGTAGGCAAGGCTTCAGCCTTGCAGCACCTATTTAGGGTAAACCCTGACCTACAACACAGCAACCTAGCCGGCATAAACCTCTACTGGTCAGAATAATCCATATGCGGGCGTTTCTTCTGGACTGTGAGAAAGGTGTTCAGGCCTAAAAATAGCACTGGGCTCTATGATCACTGAGTGGCTATCGCCGAGCTTTATTAACCCGGCCATCATATGTTTAGTTTCATTATCTATATTGAACCCAACCGACGTTAATTCACTTAGTGACTTAATATCATCTTGCTCGACACTGATACTGTCTTCCACTCTGTCTATAAGCAAACCAATATAGGGGTTTAGACCATCTTTAGTGGTAAAAACGATGATAGGCTTATAGTTGTATAAGATCTGATCTTTGGCGGTTTCTAATAAGCGATTGAGGTGAGCGAAGCTGTGATGCTTTTCATAGCTCAATATTTCACGCCCTTGTTCTTGTGTGGCAGTGCGCACCAATTTAGCTTGCTCTAATAGACGCTGATGGCTGTCACTTAAGCGCTGTAGGATATCTTTTAGGTCACTGTCGTGGGCGTGCATATTTTGGTACCAGCGCACAAACTGACGAATATCATCGTCGTACTCGTTGGTCATGGCTTGGGTATTTTCTACGGCGTTCTCCAGCGCTGTAAACCACGTTTTATTTAATGTAATAAACTGGTCCAACTTATGCGCCAAGTTTGCATTACTCTGCTTCGTGGAGACACCATTGAGCATAATACCTAAATCGAATACCGGTGTTGGTATATCCATATAGTCTTTAACCCCGAGAAACGCTTTGTGCTCATTAGGAAGGCTGGTGAGGTTATCGTCGTAACGCTCAGTGAGTAAGATATCAAGGATCTTTAAAGAGATGGTTTTAGCGCCAATACGAAAATTAACAAAGTCCATAAAAGTCTAAGAGTTGCCGCAATCGTTATTCTAAAGCTTAGTCTAGATAGACTTTTTAACCAGCAAATACAGTTAATTAAGTGGAACGATGTAACTATTCTCACCAACGGGCTTTGAAAGCTTGAAGAGTGTTGCAAGCTGTGGATCTTGAGAGCTGATGAGTGCGCCATTTTGAGCAATGCAGGATGACATAGGGGCTTGCCTTTGCTGGCAGAATTCAGCAATCAGTGTCATCGCATAAGCATTTAAGTAACCTTCAAAATGTAAGCGATTGGCCTTACTCATGCCTGCGGCGGAGAAATCCCGCCGAAAGGCGTTACATAGGGGTTGCTGACACGTGTTAGGGTCTGCCACTACCTCTGTGACTATAGCTCGAGAGCTTTGCTTAAGGTGAGGCCGTAATGCACTTTCGGAAGTAAATGACATTGCCGCGAACCAAGGTTCCTGCCCTTGTTCTGCTGCGGTATTTATAAACTCAGCAACCGGTACGTAGGTACCTATCAACACGATGGCATCAAGACGCAGAGGCAAAAGCTTCTTTAGCGCGATGGCTAAATCTTGGGTATTGCGCCGAAATCGTGCCGTTTGTTTAACAGCTAACCCTTTGCTGGCTAGTGCTTTTAGGGTGCTAGACCCTGCCTCGAGACCAAACTCATCAGCCTGAATAACTATCCCCACACTTTTTACACCTCGGTCTTTAAAGTACTGGGCATGAGCCATAGCTTCATCGTCGTAGCTAGTACGCAGATTAATAACGTTGGATGTTTCTAGATTGCGCAGAAAAGCTGCTCCAGAGTAGGGAAATAATAGCGGGACTTGGTGTTTGGAAATTAAATCGACGATGGCTGCAGTAGTCGGTGTCCCCATATAGCCAAACAGGGCATCGACCTTTCTTTGTGTGATGAACTCATGGGTATTAGCCACAGTATTAATTGGCTCATAACCATCATCCAAGACCGTCAGGTTGATGATGGTATCACTGTGTCTATTATGATTATCAAAGTAGAGTTGGGCGCCAATCTTAAGTGCCTTACCAATTTCTTGTGCGGGGCCGGTGAGTGCACATGACATGCCCAAACTCAGAGATTGCTTTTGCTTCGTCGCCACGGGCATTGCAACGTCAAGGGTGAGCGAAAGCAGTAGAGCACTGAGCATGCTGATCCTTAGGTTAGTATTTGTGAAGCTAAAGCTATTAATACCTTATTAGTCTGCTTTTTGCTTTGCTGCAAATCAACCACCCGCTTATTTATACCTAAGGTATGCAAGATAAGCGCTTGGGCTTCATCGTCCACGTTGAACAGCAATGACCAATTACCTGCGATTGCGCGGTACAGGGCTCCGTAGCATAGGTTCAATGGTATCTCATTATTCACAAAGCGAGTTAGACAAAGCCTGTCCGCTTCGGTGAGTGGCCTTGTTGGCGCTTCTTTTAACAGCTGTAATGTTAACTTTGGTGCTATGTCATTAAAGCAGTGGCTTAGCAACAGTGGCATATCTTGGCACCAGCTCTGATTCAGATTTGTAACACTCGAAGTACCCAGGCTGTTGAGACCTTTTACCATTAATGCACTATGTTCACCACTGACATGGTCGCGTTTACTACCTAGTTTGATAGTGCGATAGTTGGCTGATTGCCAAAACGAGAGTAGCGCTGCATGCGCGCCAAAGCTAGTGCCAACAACCGCTACCTGCGATTGTCGTAAGTCCTGCTCGATAAATGACAGCAATAAATGACCCAACCCTTGATGGTGCAGCTCGGGTACAATGGCGATGCGCACTATGCGTGCATAACTTAATTGTCCGAGCTGTGCGTCACCGGACATATTAATCATACTTTGCGCTAATAGATGACCCTGAGGACGGCGCTGGCCGATGGCAATTGAGCTTGATATATCCTGATCTAACTCCCCCTCCATGCTGACAAGCGCCACACCAAGGACCTTGGTACCATTCCGGCAGATATAAAGGTGTTGTGCCGGTGCATCAAGCAGTTGCCGCAAATCGTTGGCGGACGTCTGGTAGTGAGCGAGTACCAATAAGGAAAAGCATTGCTCCAGTAAGACGGCATCAGTCAGCAAGCTATGGGCTGGCACTTTAAGCAGCTCCACCTCGCTGTTGTCCACCCTTTGTGCGGGCACCGGTGTGCGCATATCCAGTAACAGCAGCCGGTTGATGCTTTGCTCTAGTGGATCGCCGTTAGCAAAACGTATGGGAGTAAACATATTGAAGGTGCGGTGATTCTTATAGGCTTTTTTCAAGAAGTCCAAAAATCGCAATGTATAGCCGCGACCGCTGCCTTCATAGCCGGCCATGGTGCTGGCAAAAACAACCCGAGGATAAAGAGTTAAGAGTTGCTTTAGTATCGGAATGGGTATGGTGGCCGCTTCATCAACAAATAACACGTCACATTGCGGCTGCTCACTGATTAATTTATCCGGCGGCATAAATCGTACGTTAGCCAGTTGATTGCCGTTGTCTGCATCGAGTTGTGTCTGCTCTGCTAAGTGCTTAAAAGCGCTGTCGAGGGAGCGGCGCTGAATGGCACAGAGGATAATATCTTTGTCAGGCAGTTTCGCGGCACTTATGCCAAGTGCAGCTGATTTCCCACGACCTCGATCAGCGCTGAGCACCAAAGGCCGATTGGCACGCCCTGTGGCTGTTTTGATGATCATCGCTATAGCTTGCTCTTGCTCGCTGTAGTCCTGAGAACTCGGGGGCGTAGCAGCTAGCGATTGATAAGTAAGTGCTTGATGAGTTTGCGCTGATTGACAGAGGCTTAGTGGCTTACAGTCAACTAATTGTTGCTCAAACCAGCGCCAAAACAAGCAACTCTCGGGTTGAGGGTGGCCATAAGGCAGAATTTTATTGATACCAGGGTCGACAAAATCGTGGGTATTTTCTGGCAGCATAACGACCATCAGGCCCCCGGCTTTAACAGTGCCAGCGGCTGCGGCTACCTTATCGGCATAAAAGCCGCTGTAGCAATCGTAGGCAACAAAGCTATGCTCTTGTCCAAGAATTTGATGCAGATGCTCCGGCCATTGGTTATCAACACAGTGGTTAGATTTACTTAAAGTGAACCAGTCGCTGTCGGTATCCTGTTGCAAATATTGCAGTTGCTGTGTGCACCATGACGGCTCACCCCGCAGCAGCAGCAGTTGTCGCCAACGCCGCTGGGTTAAGCCACTCAGTAACGAGGCTAGCTCAGATTGCTTGTAAGCGCGCATAAGCGGTGACCAACCATTTGCTACCAACATCGTCGAAGTTTACTTGTACCCGTGATTGCGGGCCAGCTCCTTCGTAGTTAAGCACGGTACCCTCACCAAACTTAGCATGGATAACTCGCTGGCCGAGACTAAAGCCGCTGTCGGCAAACGCGGCTTGAGTCAATGAAGGGCTAAAGCGGTTAGCTTGTTGTGGCGCTGAGATTTTTGTTTTAACGCGGATCTCCTCTACACAGTCTTCCGGCATTTCTCGTAGGAACCGTGACGGGCTGTGATACTTTTCTTGGCCATATAAGCGCCGGCTTTCAGCGTGGGTAATATAGAGTTTATCCATGGCTCGGGTCATGCCCACATAACATAGACGGCGCTCTTCTTCTAAGCGACCACTTTCCTCTTGGCTTTGTTGTGATGGGAACATGCCTTCCTCTACGCCGACCATAAATACCAGTGGAAACTCTAAGCCTTTGGCAGAGTGCAGAGTCATCATTTGCACAGCGTCTTCGTGCTCTTCGGCTTGACCCTCTCCGGCTTCTAAAGAGGTATAGGCTAAAAAGCCTTGCAGTGGTGAGGAAAACTCTTCATCAACAGGTAATTCATACTGCTCGCAAGCGTTAATAAGCTCTTCTAAGTTTTCCACGCGAGCACGGCCTTTTTCGCCTTTTTCGGCCTGATACATGGCCATCAAACCGGTATTCTCTATGGTGTATTTTGCCTGCTCTGCGAGGGTCAACTCAGCAATACGCTGCTCCACCCCCTCAACCAACTCAATAAAGCGATTAACTGCCGTGGCGGCGCGACCAGACAAATGTTTCTGCTCTAAGATAGCCTTGGCGGCATACCATAACGGCAGCGACTCGGCTCGGGCACAGTCACGAATATGACTGAGCGTCTTATCGCCAATGCCTCGAGTTGGGGTGTTGATCACACGCTCAAAGGCGGCATCATCTTGACGATTACTCACCAGGCGCAAATAACATAATGCATCTTTGATTTCTTGGCGCTCGAAGAAGCGCATGCCGCCATAAATACGGTACTTTAATCCCTCTTGTAACAAGGCTTCCTCTAAGACTCGAGATTGCGCATTGTTACGGTAAAGAATTGCGGTATCGGTTAGCGCATTGCCTGCATCCATCCAGGTTTTTATTTTGCCAACAATAAAGCGCGCTTCATCTAGCTCATTAAAAGCAGCATAAATGGAAATAGGCTCGCCTTGATTGCCGTCGGTCCACAGGTTTTTACCCATGCGTTCTGCGTTATTCTCAATTAGAGAGTTCGCCGCTTTCAAGATGGTGGCAGTCGAGCGGTAATTTTGTTCAAGACGAATGGTTTCGGCGTCGAAGTCGTCTAAAAAGCGTTTGATATTCTCGATACGGGCACCACGCCAGCCATAGATACTTTGATCATCATCGCCGACAATCATCATACTGTTGGTATCGCCTGCGATCAGTGCTAGCCAGCGGTACTGAATGGTATTGGTATCTTGAAACTCATCCACCAGAATATGCGCAAAGCGCTGTTGATAATGGCGCAGCAAAGTGGGGTTTTGCTGCAGTACCTCGTAGCAGCGCAACAGTATTTCTGCAAAATCGACCAGTCCGGCGCGATCGCAAGCTTCTTGGTAAGCTGAGTATACACGCAGCAATAGCTGCTCATTGACATCATAGGCTTGAATGTCACCCGGGCGCAGGCCCTCATCTTTTTTGGCGCTGATATACCATGCGAGGTGTTTGGCTGGCCACTTCTTCTCATCAATATTCATGGCCTTGAGTAAGCGACGGATCATTCGCTGTTGATCATCGCTATCAAGAATTTGAAAAGACTCAGGTAGCTTGGCCTCGCGGTGATGGGCGCGCAAAATACGGTGTGCCAAGCCGTGGAATGTGCCTACCCACATGCCGCCAACGGAGCCTTGAATGGTCTGCTCGACACGAGCACGCATCTCTTTTGCGGCTTTGTTGGTAAAGGTTACGGCGAAGATGCTAAAAGGCGAGGCTCCTTCAACTTGAGTAAGCCAAGCGATGCGGTGCACCAAGACTCGGGTTTTGCCCGAGCCAGCTCCTGCTAATACCAGCATATTTTGCAACGGCGCTGCTACCGCCTCGCGTTGCTTGTCGTTTAAGCCATCAAGTAATTCAGATACATCCATCGCCGCTTTCCACCTGTCATAATTGCCACCAGTATAACAAGAGTTCCAGCTTGGCTAAATAGAATACTGTTTTTATAACCAGTGCGCTGTCTCTTTGTCATTAACTATGGTTTTGCAGGCCCTACACTGGCACTTGATGGCTTTATAGCAGCTTGCTAAATACAATCTTAGTATCGGCATCAATTTGGCTGTTAGCAGTGAGTTGTAGGTACTGATATTTCGCCAACATGGCACGCATAGCGCTAAAGCACAGCATGCTCTTAACTTGAATTTCTTGATAGCCATGGGCTTTGGCCCAGCGCTCTTGATATTGCAGCAGCGCCCTGGCTACCCCTTGAGAGCGATAACTGGGCACCACACCGCCAAGCCAGCTATAAAAACATTGTGGTGACAACGCAAAGCCCAGTTTGAAACCGATAATATGATGTTGCTGATAAGCCACGAGAGCAAGGAAAGGAGCCGCTGCGATTTTTCGCTCATAGCGAGCTAGGCTGGCCCCAGTGGCAAGCTCTGGAATACGACAGCTGAGCTGTTAAACACTCGGACAAACTAACCGGTTTAAGTGAGAATTTCGAGCTCATGGATATCGCTAATCTCCATATCCGCTAACCCCTTGTACTGGTAACTAGTCGCTTGGTTATTGAGCCATACACTCTTGCAACCAGCATTATTAGCGCCTTGTACATCGGTGTCTAAGCTATCGCCGATATGGATTATTTGTTGCGGTATGACTGCCATTGCCTGTGCTGCTTTGTGGTAAAGGTCGCTATAAGGTTTAGCACGACCGTCTGGGCCGGCCATAAACACGGCATCAAACTGGCCATGAAGGTTAAAGCGGGTGACATCGACATTGCCGTTGGTGATGGCTATCAGGCGAAAGCGTTGGCGCAAAGTGTCCAATAATGCCAGCACACTGTCGGCAACAACAATGTCACTACGGGCCTCGGCAAACGCCCGATAGGCATGTTCAGCATGGCTGTTATCAACACCCAAGTGATTCATGGCGTGAGTAAGTGCCTGCTTACGCAGGGCGGTAACATCATGCGCTAATGCTGGCTGCCGCATTAACGCCTGCTCGCGACAGTATTGCCAAAAATCAGCTTCTTGCTCGCGCCATTGCGGCAATGTTTGTAAGTAATCATGTTGCGCCTGCAGTGCAGCCTTAATAACCGGATGATTGTTATACAGCGTGTCATCCAAATCAAAACTGAGCACTTTGGCTTGCTCTAAGGCGCGATTGAATCGAATCATAGTTACTTCTGTTTTTTGGCTCTAGGGTGGGTATTATCATACACCTTGGCAAGGTGTTGAAAGTCCAAATGGGTATAAACCTGAGTGGCGGACAAGCTGCTGTGTCCAAGCAACTCTTGCACCGCGCGCAAATCACCACTGGACTCAAGTACATGCGAAGCAAAAGAGTGGCGTAGTTTGTGTGGATGTACCTGGGCACTAATCCCTTGTTTGACACCCCATTCACGCATGCGCTCACGTACGTGACGAGCAGAAATGCGCAACTTGCGCTGTGATAAAAATAGCGCATCAGAGTCTTGGCCTATCAGCGCTGGGCGTATTTTTAGCCACGAGTTTAATGCGCTAATGGCTTGGCGGCCCACAGGAACAATACGCTCTTTACGGCCTTTACCTAGGACCCGAACTTCTCCGCCACGCACGTCTATATCGGTTACATTTAAGCTCACCAGTTCGCTGATCCGCAAACCACTGGAGTACATCAGCTCCATCATGGCTTTATCACGAACTGCAAGGGGATCATCATCATCAATATCTAACAATTGATGCATTTGGTCTACATCTAAGTTACGAGGCAGGGGCTTATCGAATTTTGGCCCTTTTACGTACTGCGCCGGGTTGTCGTGGTGCTGGTGGTGAAGCTTCAAATAGCGAAAAAAAGCCCGCAGACAACTTAATTTTAAACTGACGGTACGTGCACTTAGGCCTCGTGCTCGCAATGACATGGCGAACCGACGAATATCATCCGCGCTTAAGGTCAGCCAACCATCACGCTCTTCATGATAATACCGCGCCACTTCAAGAAGTTGTCGTTGATATTGTTCTAAGGTGAGTGGCGAATATTGTTTTTCAAAACGAAGATAATCACTGTACGACTGGACAGGTGTGGCCCAAGTGTCAGCCATGGTCGAAAATGTTAGCGCCTGCGACTCGCTCATGAACTGGTAGCGAGACGCTCTTGTAATGCTTTCACAAACTCGAAGATAAAAAAGCTGTCCTGCGCGGGCTCAAAATGCAGTTCATCTTCGCTGGCAAATGCGAGCAATGCTAAGGGCGCATCCGGCTCACCAATTAAGTACAATGCCGCGCTCTTGCAGGTATGATTAAAGATCAATGCCTGCTCTTGCTCCGAGAGACGTCCTAGATAATGGCCTTGTGCGTGTAAACGGCTATTTATTAGCGGTTGCAGAGCGTCATTGTACTGAACCAACTTGCACTCGTTAAGCTGCAGTTGCTCGCAAATAAGTTGCTCTAGGCTACTGGCAAGCTCGACAAATTCGCAGTCACTCATAAGCTGGCGATGACAGGCACTGAATACTTGGTAAACCTGTTCGTTTTGCTTCGCTTGACTTACAAGTTGTTGTAATTGTTCTTGAAGAGCAAGGTTTTGTTCTCTTAATAGCTGCTGCTGGCGCAGTTGTAAGGAAGCGACGCTCTCATGCTGAGAGCCAAAGTTCATACAAGCAAACACGCCCGGATTTTCTAAAAAGAAGTCTGGGTTCTGTTGTAGGTATTTACTGACTTGCTGTGTAGTTAATTCGCTCATAAGGCTATTTGTCCGTCAAAAACATGCTCAGCGGGGCCCGTCATCTTGACTGGGTGACCTTCACCTTGCCACCGTATTTGCAATGCTCCGCCTGGTAGGTCTACCTTGACGTTGCGCCCAAGCTTGCTTTGCAACTGGCCGACAACGGCGGCTGCACATGCACCGCTGCCACAGGCTAAGGTTTCACCTGCGCCACGCTCCCACACTCTGAGTTTAATATGAGACTCGTCAATAATCTGCATAAAACCAACATTGGCACGCTTTGGAAAGCGTTCATGCTGCTCAACAGCTGGACCTAGGGTGTGCACCTCGGCGGCAGTAATGTCTTCAACCTCGATCACACAGTGTGGATTACCCATCGATGCGGCGCCCATAAATAATGTATGTTCTTGGTGGCGAAGAATATACGTTAGCTCACGCTTATTGGCTTGAAGCGGTATATCTTTGGGCTCTAATATTGGCTGCCCCATATTGACCGTCACTTGCCCGTCTTTTTCAATATACAGCGTCATATTGCCGCCTTTTGTGGAAACGGTGATTTTATGACGATTAGTGAGTCCCTTCATACGTACGAAGCGAGCAAAACAACGTGCGCCGTTACCGCATTGTTCAACCTCGTTGCCATCGGCGTTAAAAATGCGGTAATGAAAGTCTAAATCCGGTGAATAAGGTGCTTCCACCATCAGCAGCTGGTCAAAGCCAACGCCAAAATGGCGATCCGCCAAGCGCTTGATCTGGTCTCGGGAGAGAAAAATATTTTGGGTAACATTGTCCACGACCATAAAGTCATTACCCAAACCATGCATCTTTGAAAAGTTAACTAACATAACGCTTTATAATCGCTCACTCTATGCTGTTACTATGCCTACAAAGTTGCGCCAAGGCCATTGCTTTTACTGCTGTGGCGACGGCTCTGCGTTATCGTTTGCGGTTTCCTTGGCATTTAGCGGTGTTTCTGCTTGTTGGTTATCTACTTGTTCTTGTTGTGGCAAATAGAGCGCGCCGCTTTGACCACACGCACTGAGAAGCGTTAAGCTGGAGGCTGCAAGGATACGAAGCAAACGATGACTTTTGTACATAGCGATTCGATAGATAATTAATATGACTCGTTTTATAATCGCAGAGTAACAGAAAATACAAAAAATGTAGTCGTTGCTGTTGAATTATTTCCCATCGAACGTTACTGCGAGCATATAGGAGCGCAGCCACAATGAGCGAAACCACCATGACCGATACCGAATACCATCAGTTAGCCGATGCCTTGATGCTAACAATAGAAGAGCAGATAGACGATATTGATGCGGATTTAGATTATGAGTCTGCAGCTGGAATATTAGAAATTATCTTTGCTGATCGCAGTAAAATCGTCATTAATAAACAAGCGCCATTACATCAAGTTTGGGTCGCTACTAAGTTTAACGGACACCATTTTGAACTACGCGGCGATACTTGGATTGATAACCGCTCTGGTGCGGAATTTTGGCAGTTTATGTGTGATGCGGCGAGTAAACAAGCGGGTGTTGAAATCCGCTGGGAGCATGATTAAGTGAGTAGCTTTGACGGCGTGAGTGTGTTTGATGCGCCAGAGCACAAATGTACAGTTATCTGGCTTCACGGTTTAGGCGATTCTGGTGAAGGGTTTGCACCTGTTGCTGCACACTTAAACCTACCAGCGGAGCTCGGGGTCAAGTTCCTCTTCCCACACGCCCCGGTGCAAGCGGTGACCATCAATGGTGGTATGGAGATGCGGGCTTGGTACGACATCAAATCTCTTGATCTAGATAAACGTGCAGATGCCCAAGGTGTGCAACAATCGGCGCAAAGTATCAGTGCATTAATAGATGAGCAGATAGCGGCCGGGATCCCTGCGGATAAAATTATTCTAGCTGGCTTCTCTCAAGGGGGAGTTATCGCCTTACACTTAGCGCCGCGTTACCACCATAAGCTGGCTGGTGTTATGGCGCTATCAACCTATATGTCTGAGCCTGAGCGTTTAACGGATGAGGCCCGCCATCGCGATCTTAATATTTTCATGGCTCATGGCGATTTTGACAATGTGGTGCCTTTAGATGCAGGTAAACAAGCCTATACTTACCTGCAAAATGAAGGCATGAACGTATCTTGGCAATCTTACGCTATGGCCCACCAAGTCTGTGATGCCGAGCTGCACGCTATTCGACAATGGCTGCTTGAGCGACTAAGTTAATAATGATTCAGGAACAACGGTAATGGGACAAAAAATCGTGATCACAGCGAATATGAATAACAAGACTCAACGTATTGAGCGCAAGGAAGTGCAATATCAATGGCATTGGCGCCGCATCGTTGGTGCTGCAACGCTTGGTTTGTGTTCCGTGGCTGCGATTTGGTACCTAGCATTTACGCCTGCCAACGCCGAGCAGGGCGAGGTGAATACGGCGTCATCCGATAATATACAGAGTCAGGCTGAAGCGCCTAATGAAAGCGCGCAAGAGGTCACGGTTGCAAAAGCAGCACCCGTCGCGTTAGCTGCGCAGGCACCAGTACAATCGAGCCAGCCCCACAAAGAAGATGAAGTAGAGGCTGACTCAAAGAGCGCCATGATGGAGTCTGAGCAAACGCTGGTGGCACAAGTGAGTACCAATGAAACGAGCACTGTTGAGAGCTCCACTTCCGCGTCCTCAACTGAGGTACAGGCGAATGACACGATAGTGGATGCGCCTGCGCCCGAGAGTGAGTTTAATACTGAGGCTAAAGTAGCAAGCTTGTCTCAAGGCACCAAAATTGACACCGACAAGGTAAGCCGAGCGGTGCTCACAACCGCTGTGCAAGACCGTGAACCGATTAACTCTCTTGGCCAAGAAGTCAAAACCAGTGACTTCCAGCAACAGCTGTTTTTCTTCACCGAATTACATGGTTTACAAGGACAAAAAGTAAAGCATGTGTGGTACTTTAATGACCAAACTATGGCCAACGTTGAGCTCGGTGTTCATACCACTCGTTACCGTACCTTCTCGTCTAAGAACATCATGCCAAGCCAGCTCGGCACATGGCGAGTAGAGCTGAGAGACGAAAATAATAAACTATTGGCTACCCGAGCATTTCGCTTGGTTGGCTCACGATAAATTCGAAGTAGGAATTTCATGACCAATTCGACCGCGCGAGTGCGTATTGCTACTCGCAAAAGCGCGTTAGCGCTATGGCAAGCTGAGTTTGTAAAAGCGCAACTAGAGCGTCATCACAGGGGTATTACCGTAGAGCTCGTCACCATGACCACCAAGGGTGATATTATTCTTGATACGCCACTGGCAAAAGTGGGTGGAAAAGGCTTGTTTGTTAAAGAGCTTGAGCAAGCGATGCTGGATGGTCGCGCTGATATCGCTGTGCATTCAATGAAAGATGTCCCGGTAGAGTTTCCCGAGGGTCTCGAGTTACACACCATCTGCGAGCGTGAAGACCCTCGTGACGCTTTTGTTTCGAATACGTTTGATAACATTGATAGCTTGCCTGCAGGTGCTATCGTCGGCACGTCTAGCCTACGCCGGCAGTGCCAACTTAAAGAGCAGCGCCCAGATTTAGAGGTGCGTGATTTACGAGGTAATGTGAACACCCGCTTGGCAAAACTAGATGATGGTCAATATGACGCCATTATTCTTGCTGCGGCCGGTTTAATACGGTTGCACATGCCCGAGCGTATTCGCAGTTATATCAGTGCTGAGCAATCACTCCCTGCCAATGGCCAAGGGGCTGTGGGTATCGAGTGTCGCAGTGATGATACGGCGATTAAGGCATTGCTAGCACCGCTGGAGCATCGCGAAACCCGGATTCGAGTTGATGCCGAGCGAGCGATGAATCGTCGACTTCAGGGAGGCTGCCAGGTTCCAATAGGAGCCTATGCCGAGCTGAACGAAGATCACGTTTATTTACGTGGTTTAGTGGGTTCAGTGGATGGTCAGCAAATTTTACGGGCTGAGATCACCGGTCCTGCTTCTGAAGCTGAGCAGCTTGGTATTTCGCTAGCGGATGACCTGTTAGCGCAAGGGGCGGGAAGTATTCTTGCCGAAGTATATGGCGAACTAAAATAATACGGATTTATTACTATGGCGCATATTGTGGTCACCCGCCCTCAAGGCAAAGGAGAAGCACTCGCTGAGCTGTTGATTGCTGCAGGTCATCGCGTCAGTACCACACCTGTGCTGCAGATTGACTATCTCTCAGTCGACGCAAATCAGCTGGCTACCCTCGATGAGGCTGATATCGCTATTTTTGTGTCGCAAGATGCTGTGCAAGGATTGTATCAACAGCGCGATACTTTACCCGCCAATTTGGCTTGCTTTGCGGTTGGACCCACGACCGCGCAAGCCCTTGAACAGCAATTCTCATGTAATGCCAAGGTGCCAAAAAAACAGCATGACTCTGAAGGGTTATTGAGATTACCCGAGCTGCAGAAGATTGAAGGCAAAACAGTCGTGTTAATCAAAGGCCGAGGTGGGCGCACTTTGATTGCCAAAACGCTGAAAGACCGAGGTGCTTTTGTTAACTCACTGGTGACTTACGAGCGCAAAGCTGTCAACGGTAGCAGCAAGGCATGGTTACAGCAGTGGCAGCAGCAGGGTGTTGAGGCGTTGGTAATCACCAGTAACAGTGGTGCAGATGCTATTTTTGCTTGCCAAGATGAAAGCCTGTTACAGTGGCTTAAATCAAGGCAATTTTATATTGTAAGTGAGCGCACTAAGGCGCACTTAGTGAAGCTTGGGGTGAAAGGCGAGCAAATTAAGGTTGCAGCCGATGTCGACAACGAGGCCATTGCCGCATGTATTGGTGCCGAGCAGGAAGGAAACATGAGCGAACAACCAAAAAACACACCAAAGAGTGAGCCTGCGCCAAGCGCAACACAACCTAAAGCAGTACCATCACAGAGTAAACCAATGACACAAAAAATAAGTAAAACAGCCGTTCTAGCGTTGCTGGTGGCATTGGCTGCAGCTGGGGTAACTGGGTATCAATATTGGTTACAACAGCAGGCGCAAGACCAAGAACAAAACCAACTACAACAGCATTTAGAGCAGCTACAAAGCGATAATCAAGCGCTCAATCAACGCCTTGAAGCATTGGCCAACGCTCTGCAACAACAGCAGCATAGTGCTCAGCAATGGCAACGACAGTTTAGTGATAGGGTTAATGGCGAGCTAAGCGCTAATCAACGTGCCGTAGCTGGGCAAATAGAGCAAGCCATTGATGGCTTGAACAATCAAGAGCAACCGCCGTTAGACATCAACGAAGTGAAGCGCTTGGTCGCCATGGCTGATTTTCAACTTTGGTCGGAAGCGAACTACGCAGGCGCTGCAGCAACGCTGAAGCGACTCGATGCATTACTGGCAAGTTATCCTGGCAATGCCCAATTAAGACGCGCTATTCACACTGATTTACAGCAGCTGGCCAGCATCGAAGTGGCCGATGTTGAAGCGGTGGTGCTTCGACTTCACGGCCTTGGTGGTCAGGTCGATAAGTTACAATTTAATATGGTTGAATTGGCGCCTACCGAAAACAATGGCGAGCAATCACAGGCATTGTCGGACAATGTATCTGATTGGCGACGCAATTTAGCTGCAACCTGGGATAAGCTGGTGGATGATTTTATAAAAGTGCGCAAGCGCGAGGCCGCTATAGAGCCCTTATTAGATAACCAGCAGCAGCGACTTATTAAACAGCGACTTCACTTTTATCTCGATCAGGCAGGCTTTGCCGCTAGCCATAAACATCCGAAGTTGTATACACAAGCTTTGCAAAGTGCCGCCGAGATTGTCACGCGTTACTTTAACCTGCAACAACCGCAGACCAGCCAGTTTTTGGGTCAGCTTAAACAGCTACAATTAAAAACCTTGGTTCCTCAGCAGCCAGTTACGCTCAGCTCTGTCCAGGTCGTGGGGGAGTCTTAAAATGGCGCGTTTATTAATTGTTTTTATTGTTATTGCTGCAGTTGCAGCGATAGCGCCTTGGCTGATAGACGAGAAAGGTTATGTTCTTATTGCGTTCGGCCAGTGGACTGTAGAGGGAAGCATTGTAAGCTTCGCCATTCTTACCGCCTTGGCGCTGTTTCTTGGCTACCTAATTTACAGCTTGGTGCGCTATGGCTGGGGCAGTTACCGCAATCTGCGTCATGGCTTTTTCGCGCGCGCGAAAGAGCGCAAACAGGCCGTATTGGAACAAGCGATTTGGGCGTTGATTAATGACGACATGGAACAGCTGCAACATACATTGAGCAAAGGCAAGGTGGAAGACCATTGGCAGGATTTTGCATTGGCAATGCGCGCCAAAGCAAGTTTGCGTCAAGATAAGCCAGATCTAGCCCTAAACTTGCTTGATGAACTCTCGGATACCAACCGTGCGAAGCCGGCAGCACTGTGGTTAGAGAGCCACTCAGATGCAGAGGTATTAGCGACCTTACGGCAACAGTGTAATAGTAAAAAAGCGACATCACAGCAGCTAAATTTGTATGCACAGGTGCTACTAAGATTACGCAAATACAGTGAATTTGCAGAGCTAGTGCCGCGTTTGGTGAAATTACAAAGTCTTAATGAATACCAATGGGACTGGGCGCTACGACAATATTTCCAAGGAGCAGATAAAACTCAGCTCGATAAGCGCCAAAGTGAGCTGCCAAAGCATATCCGTGAGGCGGCGCATACACACTATTTACGTGCTGTTGTGCGCATAGGCGACATTGCGTCGGTGACTGATGCCCTGAAGAAGTTATTGAAACGCGGTGAATATTCGCAATTATTGTCTATCCTTAGTGAGATAGAGCAAGGTGACGTTGAAGCACTGCAAAAGGCACTGCAACAAGAGCTGAAGAAGCAACCTGACGAAGCAGAAATGCTATTGTGCCTCGCTTACTTGGCACAAAGCCAAGGAGAGCATGACCTCGCATCGCGTATTTTCGATAAGGTGCTAGCACAACAACAAACCCTGCCTCATCCGCAGCGTGCGATGCGTAGTTATCGCGCAACGCAGCAAGCTGAAAAAGCATTATTGGTTCTCGATCATAGCTAAGACTTAAGACCAGAAGCAGGGAAGGTAATGAAGAATCTCTTTAACTTAACCTTTGTAGTAGCACTGGGTTACTTCATTACCGGCTTTTTAAGCAACGCGCTACTGGCTATTGATGGCTATGCGGTGGCTTCCTGGCCCCCCTCAGGAGTAGCGTTAGCGGCATTATTGATTGCAGGGCGGCGAGCGTTGGTTGGCATTGTGCTTGGCGCGTTGATGACCAACTTACTTCACCTTGAAGTGGTCGCCGACATCTTACACTGGCAAGTTGCTTTGCATGCGGCCTCTGTGACCGCAGCTTCAACAGCTCAGGCCTTTCTAGGTTACTGGGTCATCACTCGAATAATAAAAGCGCCTCTGGATCTCTCAGACCTCAAACTGACCATCACCAGTATTATTTTTGGTGGACCAGTTGTTTGTGTCTTTGCCGCTACAGTGGGTACTGAGCTGCTGATCACTAATGAGGTTATTCCTGAGGTGGCGCGATGGGACAGCTTCGTCACTTGGTGGATAGGCGATAGCATCGGAGTTATGATTTTTACTCCGTTGTTGTTGGCAGGTTTCAACTTCGCGGTGATGCGTCATCGCTTACAAGTGATTGTGCCATCCATGGTGATTTATGCGGCCATTAGCCTGACCTTTTATGCTGCTGCAACCAATAAGCACAATAAAGACCAAGAATTATTCCAAGCTCAAGCTCAGGTCGTTGTTGACCAATTCGATGAAATTCTTACTCGCCTGCGGGCCAATACTCAAGTGCTAGCATCCTTCATTGGTAATCAACAGTCGGTGACTCGTGGTGAATTTCGTGAGTTCACGGCTAAACAGATGAATTACAACCCAGAAATAAACGCGCTGGTGTGGATGCCTAAAGTAAAAAGCCAAGATATCGACCAGTTTGAACAATCTACCACGGTGGAAATGAGCAACCCTTTCAAAGTGTTTGCCCGCTATGAGCGCGACACCAATAACGGCGCACACTTTCCGGTTTACTACGGCCACTTTTCTCAGGGAATGCGACAGGTTTTTGGTTTAGATATCAGTGCTGAGCCTTATTTTAAGCATCTTCAAGCCTATAAAGGTGAACTCTTCGTCACGGATACCTTTGCGCTAGAAAGTAGCCCTCAAGGAGACTTAGGGTTTTTGGTGTTGTCGCCTGTCAGAGCCAAAGATAAAAGTATCAGAGGGTATGTGGCTGCGGTGGTTAGCTTGCCCTTGTTGTATCGCTCGGCGATGGCCAACCTGACCTTCAATAATGTTGGGGTTGAGCTGGTGGATATGAGTGCGCAGCCTCATAAAGTTATTTTACCTTTAGCGCAGTCCGGACCCGTTATCATGCGTCATGACTTTGCGATCGCTAACCGTCAATGGCAACTTAATTTGCACCGTCAAGGAATAGCCCACGCATGGTCTGGCTACTGGTATGCACAGGTCATAGGCATGTTGTTTGTGTGGTTACTAATTACTTTTCTAATCGCCATTACCGGCAGTAATATTCGGGTGCGTGACCAAGTAGCAAAACAAACCCGGGTGTTACGAGAAGAAAAAGCCAAAGCTGATAGTGCCAATGACGCTAAGTCTCAGTTTCTGGCTAACATGAGCCATGAAATTCGTACGCCAATCAATGGCATTAAAGGTTTGCACTATTTAGCGTTGCAACAACAAGATTGGCCACAAGCACAGCAATATATCACTCAAGCCGACAGTGCTCTGAGCGTATTACTTCGGGTGCTCAATGATATCCTCGACTTTTCGAAAATGGAGGCGGGCAAACTAGACTTGTATCAAGAGCCTTTAGAACTTGAAGAGCTGTGCAAAGAACTAAAACACCTTATGAGTGTGGAAGCGGGTAACAAAAGTTTAGTGATTGACTATGAAATTAACGAGGGAGTGAACCCTGTATTCCACACCGATGCAATTCGCCTGAAGCAAGTGTTATTAAACCTATTAAATAATGCCGTTAAATTCACCCAGCAAGGGGCGATCCGCCTAAAGGTAGACGAACACGATAACGAGCTTTGCTTTAGTGTCACGGATACCGGCATGGGCATTCGCGAAGATATTCAAAAGCAATTGTTTAAGCCCTTTTCTCAAGCCGATGGCTCCACCTCGCGACGCTTCGGCGGCACAGGATTAGGCTTGAGTATCTGTCAGAAACTGGTCACCTTAATGGGCGGGCGTATTTCCCTAGAAAGTGAAGAGGGGCTAGGCTCGTGTTTTCGTGTCTATCTTCCCAAACAGAGCCCTTTAGCTGTGCGTCCAGATGTGCCCAAGGCGAAAGAGCAAGCCACTTTGGAGTTAGACCTCACCGGCGTCGCTATTTTGTTAGTTGAGGATAACTTGTTAAACCAACAAGTTGCCAAAGCCATGCTCGAGGGCAAAGGAGCTCAGCCTGATATTGCTAATGACGGTGTCGAGGCTATTGAGATGGTGAGTGAAAACCACTATGACTTAGTTCTAATGGATATTCAAATGCCGAACATGGATGGTTTAACCGCAGCTAGAGCTATTCGCAATGAGCTACTGCTAGACGACTTGCCAATTATTGGGCTCTCTGCCAATGCTCAAGAGCATGACTTTAAGCTGGCTGAGCACTACGGCATGAATGATTACGTGGTCAAACCCATAGACGCGGAGCGGTTATTTAGTAGTATCGCCATGCAGTTAAAACAGCACCCAGCGAAGCAGCACGCGTAGCTTGAATTTATCCCTCAAGTGCGTATGATCCGCGAAATTTTATCGAAACCTAGGGGGTCATTATGATCAATCGCCAGTTACCATTGCTCGACTTACACCGCCACCTTGATGGCAATGTGCGTGCCAAAACAATTTTAGAGCTTGGTCAGCAGTTTAATCTTGACCTTCCAGGCAGCGATCTTGAATCGCTACGCCCTCATGTTCAGGTAATCGAGGTTGCTCCAGACTTAGTCTCATTTCTGGCTAAGCTGGATTGGGGAGTGAAAGTGTTAGGGGATTATGACGCCTGTCGTCGTATTGCTATTGAAAATGTCGAAGACGCAGCTACACAAGGTATTGACTATACCGAGTTGCGCTTTAGCCCCTATTACATGGCGATGAGTCATGGTCTGCATCCGCAAGGTGTAGTAGAAGCGGTGGTTGATGGTATCCACAGCGCGGTGCAAGAGCATGACGTTCAAGTCAACTTAATTGGCATTTTATCGCGTACCTTTGGCCAGCAAAAGTGCCAGCAAGAACTCGATGCCATCTTAGCCTTCAAAGAGCACATGGTCGCCGTTGATTTAGCTGGTGATGAGTTGGGCTTCCCCGGGGAGTTGTTTGTTGATCACTTTAGGCAAGTTCACAAAGCCGACTTGCGAGCGACTATTCACGCTGGCGAGGCCGAAGATTCACGCAGTATCTGGCAAGCCATTGAAGGATTAGGGGCTGACCGCATCGGCCATGGCGTTAACGCCGCTAAAGACCCCAAGCTGATGGATTATTTGCGCGATCACCGTATCGGTATTGAATCTTGCTTGACCAGTAACGTACTGACCAGCACAGTAGCTCAAATTGATACACATCCACTCAAACAATTTTTAGAGCATGGCATTTTGGCTAGCATCAACACCGATGACCCAGCGGTGCAAGGCATCGAGCTTGCTAATGAATATCAGCATGCTGCCTACCAAGCCGGCCTCAGCCAAGAGCATATCACTCAGGCCCAAGAAAACGCCCTGACTATCGCTTATTTAAGTGACGGTGATAAAGCTGCATTAAAAGTGAAAGCGGCGCAGCGTTCATAAATTAGGCTGCATTGCAGCTTTGATAGCTGCGACTTAGCGCATGTAAAACCTGAGTACGGCTAACGATGCCTATCACTTTGTTTTGCTCCACTACGGGGTATTGCTTGGGTTTATGAGGTTGTTGCATTTTTAGCGCAACCTCCAGCAGTGGCGTCTGTGTGGATGTTGTGAGCACATCTTGGTGCATCACATCAGCCACTGTAATGCGGCCATCACAAAAATAGCTATTGATGGTCAGCGGTGCCAGACAATCCTGCTCCGACAAGTAACCCACCAACTGTTGTTGTTCATCAACAACAGGTGCGCCTATAACTTGGTGCTTCTTGAGCAGCGCAATGGCTGCTGTTAGTTCCAAGTCTGGGCTGAGAGAAAGAAAGCTGCGGCTCATAACATGGTGTACTTTTAAATCGAACATAATCTGTCACTCCTTTAAGTCTTAGGAGCAGTGTAGGCTTGTCTTTTTGATAGGTAAAAGGGAATAAATAAATGGAAGCGTTCGATCTAATGGATGGTTGAGTGAGAGTTAGCCCTACATCGGTGGAATGTAGGGCTTTAGCTTGCTGCCTCTATTTGATAAAAGCAAATGCGTCGGCAAACATATATTCGCGCTGGGCACCATGCTCTATGAAGTCGTCGCGTACAATGCCTATCATGTCGAAGCGTCCCGCCATATAAATAGAGTAAGGCTCCAAGGAAACAATGTCTTTCATCACCGCGTGGTGCACAAGGCCGGTATGACCATGCCATTCACCTTGAGGCTGCTCAACCACCGGGATAAAAGTGAAGTTACTGCGTTTAGCTGCCCACTGCTGCATTTCCTCTTTGGCATATAAAGCATCTTCATGCTTCACACCCCAGTAAAAAAAGACGGGACGGTCACAGTCAATTTCAGCTAGGTGGTCGGCCATTGATTTTACGTATGAAAAACCGGTGCCACCGGCTAACAATACCACCGGACGGGTGCAGTCGATGCGTAACTGCGATACGCCTAAACCTACTTCTATCAGCGCTTGGGTGCCATTTTCATGGTGCTGGCGCAAATGATCGAGGGCTTGCATCGCATAGCTATCAGCGCCCGATGCGCCGATATGCAGCTCAATTTGCTGTTTTTGGCTTGGGCGGCTGGCGATAGAGAAGGCGCGCTTATCTTTCTCGGCTAAAACGAGCTGCAAGTAGTGACCCGCCTCAAACTCAGCTGGCTGCTCTGGTGCCAAGACAACCTTGGAAACAAATTCTGTCAGTGGCGTGATGCTTACCACATCCGCTTTTAGTGTTTGCATGATTAACCTTTATGATTTTAGCTGCGCCACAGCGTATCACATAAGCGGCTGTGGCGATAAGTCTGCACTTTAGTCGATACCTAGGGAATCCCAGATTTCGTCAACGCGTTGTTTGACCTTGTCATCCATAACGATAGGCTCACCCCATTCGCGATCCGTTTCCCCTGGCCACTTATTGGTTGCGTCCATGCCCATTTTTGAACCTAAACCAGAAATAGGTGAAGCAAAGTCGAGATAATCGATCGGGGTGTTTTCCACTAGGGTGGTGTCGCGAGCGGGGTCCATACGGGTGGTGATCGCCCAAATGACATCATTCCAGTCGCGTGCGTTGACATCGTCATCACAGACAATGACGAACTTAGTGTACATAAACTGGCGTAAGAACGACCAGACTCCCATCATTACTCGTTTTGCATGTCCTGGATACTGCTTTTTCATGGTCACTACGGCCATGCGGTATGAGCAGCCTTCTGGGGGCAGGTAAAAATCGACTATTTCTGGGAATTGCTTTTGCAGTATAGGTACAAATACCTCGTTCAGGGCGACGCCTAAAATAGCCGGCTCATCGGGTGGGCGGCCAGTATAGGTGCTGTGATAAATAGGATTTTCACGGTGCGTAACATGGGTCACCGTCATAACAGGGAAGTCATCGACTTCATTGTAATAGCCGGTATGGTCACCATAAGGGCCTTCAGGGGCGCGCTCGTCTTGAGCAATGTAACCTTCAAGCACGAATTCGGCACTAGCGGGAACCTGTAAATCGTTGGAAACAGACTTGACCACTTCGGTCTTACCGCCACGAAGTAAACCTGCAAAGGCGTATTCACTCAGAGTATCGGGCACAGGTGTTACCGCCCCTAGTATGGTGGCAGGGTCGGCTCCGAGGGCAACCGACACCGGATAAGGTTCACCCGGATGCTCTTTACACCACTCTTGAAAGTCAAGCGCACCACCGCGATGGGATAGCCAACGCATGATGATCTTGTTTTTCCCCAATAATTGCTGGCGATATATACCGAGGTTCTGGCGTTTCTTGTACGGGCCCTTGGTAACGGTTAGGCCCCAAGTGATCAACGGTGCAGCATCACCCGGCCAGCAGTGCTGAATGGGCAGGCGGGTTAAATCTACTTGCTCCCCAGCTAATACTACTTGTTGGCATGGCGCTTTCTTCACTTCCTTCGCTGGCATGTTAAGCACTTGCTTGAACACCGGCAGCTGGCCTATGGCTTCTTTAATACCTTTCGGGGGCTCAGGCTCTTTTAAAAAGGCCAACAGCTTACCTACTTCACGCAAGGCCTCTACATTATCTTGGCCCATACCCAGGGCTACGCGTTCAGGAGTGCCAAAGAGGTTAGCTAATACTGGAATGTCGTAACCTTTGGGGTTTTCAAATAACAGGGCCGGGCCTTTAGCGCGCAATGTGCGATCGGCTATTTCCGTCATTTCCAGGTAAGTATCGATGGGCTGGCTAATTCGTTTGAGCTCGCCGCGCTTTTCCAGTAACGCGATAAAGTCGCGAAGATCTTTATATTTCATTACGCCTCGTTAAGCCTGAGTGTTTGCAGCATTATACTGTAACCCAATGGAAAAGCGATCAGTGGCTACGGTGACACTGCCAGGTTTCATTCCCTATCATTAGCATTGCTTCATCGCCCTTGCCCCAGAAGGTCATTTCACCGTTAGTATATTTACTCCCGGAGGCTGAGCGTTCTCCCGATAAACTGTAAGTATCGCCGTCAAGCGTTAATGTGGCCGTGCTGTCGTTATATTCGACCTTTAATACCGATCCAGAATCACACCGATAGCTAATGCCAACGGAATTGTCGGATGGTTCTATGGATAACTCTGAACACGCGGATAACAAAGTGACAAGTAACAATATTATTAGGGAGGGCTTCATAAGTGAAAGACTCCTATTTTGTGGACAACTACAGTGTAGCGTATGCACTTCACTCGGCCTATTACCCTTTTTTAGGATTTATTGCAGCTGCGTTAGCTCACCGTCTTTTTGCTATGACATGAGCGCCCGACCCTTGGGGTGAGCGACGATAAATAAAGTTATCAGCACAAACAAAAAATCGTGGGCGCATTCGGTGCTGGTATTGCGCTGAATCCGCATCGCACACAACGTTGGGCTAGAGACTGGCGTTTGTGCTGATGTTAGCAACTCTTTCATCTAGTCCGTAGCTGGAACCATGATTGCTATCGCGGTACACTCTTGTAACTTATTTAACAAAAATAAAAAGTACTACTTTTAAAATGCATTTCATGGAGTGAAATAATGAAATTATTTATTGCCCTGCTGTTGGGGCTTGTTAGCACGGCCGTTGTTTCCGAGGAAGCCAAAACAGAGCTTATTCCCCTAGAACATTTCTCCCGTAGCGCACAGTACCATTCTCTTAAATTATCTCCTGATGGCGCCTACTTAGGGGCGATGACCAAAAAAGAGGGCAAGGATGTTCTGTTTATTCTTGATACCGAAAACTTCAAAATGCATCACGGCGTCAGTTTTCCCGGCAACGCACAGGTTGGCAATTATCAGTGGGTCAATAATGAGCGCGTGGTGTTAAGCAAAGAGTATTTACGAGGCTGGAAAGACCATCCTGAATACTATGGCGAATTATTCGGCGTAAACGTCGATGGTAGCCGCTCTAAATATCTGATGGGCTATCAGGGGGAGCAACAGACAGGCTCGCGTTTACGCAAGGCGACCTCCGTATACGGCACCTCTTATATTCTTGACCCATTGGTTGATGATGAGCGACATATGCTGGTGGTTACCTACCCTTGGACTGGCAGCAAGGAGCCGCATACCATCGTTTATGAAGTGGATGTGTATCGCGGGTTGCGTCGTCAGGTCACCCGTTCACCGTCGCGTATGGCGCAGTTTTTAACTGACGAGCAAGGACGCTTGCGGGTATCGGTCTCCACTGATAATGACACCGACCAAGAGATTCACTTACGTGACCTTGATGAGGGTCAGTGGGTTGAGCTTGAGCGCGGGGCCCTGGGGTTGTCAGATATTAAGTTGCATGGCTTTAACCAAAAAGGGGATGTCGTGTACGCCAGTGCCTCTAAAAATGGCGAACCAGCCGGCCTTTATAAGTTGAACTTAGAGACTAAAACCCATGAATTGGTCTATCAAGAAGAGCATGTCTCTCCTAGCAAGGTATGGGTTGATGAGGTCGATAAATCGGTATTCGCGATTGAATATGAAGCGCAATATCCTAATTATGCTTTTGTTGATAAGAATGCGCCTATGGCAAAGCGCCTGAAAGGGCTCTTGCAAGCCGTTCCTGGACGGCAAGTACGCATTATCAGCAGCACCGAAGATGGCAACCTGAATGTGGTGTGGACTGGTAGCGATCGTCACCCCAGTAGCTTTTACCTGTTTAATGCCAGTACCAACGAGTTGAAGTTTTTGTTCTCGTCGCGGCCTTGGATTGATACCACGCAAATGTCACAAACCAAGCCCATTCAGTATACTGCGCGTGATGGGCTGAATATTTACGGTTACTTTACCGTGCCCCATGGTAAGGAATTAAAAGACTTACCATTAGTTGTACTTCCCCACGGCGGCCCCCATGGTCCTCGTGACTGGTGGGGATTCGATCCCGAAGTACAGCTCTTGGCTAGCAGAGGCATAGCTGTGTTGCAGGTCAACTTCAGGGGCTCAGGCGGCTTTGGTGGCAACTTCCAGCGTGCAGGGTATCGCAAATGGGGCAGTGATATTCAGTATGACATCATTGACGGTGTTAACTACGTGGCAGAGCTAGGCTGGGTTGATAAAGATAATATGTGCATCATGGGAGCCAGCTTTGGCGCTTACTCAGCATTGCAAAGCGCTATTATTGAACCCGATATGTTCCAATGTGCGGTGGGCGTAGTCGGGGTCTATGATTTACCGTTGATGTTTGATGAGGGTGACGTGGCTGCTCGCGATAGTGGACAGCGCTACTTACGCAAGGTCTTAGGCAACGACAAGAAGCAGCTAAAGGCGTTCTCACCGAGTTACAATGTCGATAAATTAAAGGCGCCCGTACTCATTGTTCATGGAGGAGAAGATCAGCGCGCACCCATTGAACAGGCCGAGTCCTTGATAGCCGCCCTAGATAAGACCGAACATCCGTATCAATATGTGTTGCTGGAGGATGAGGGACACGGCTTTTATAACGCCGAGCACCAACTTCATTACTACCAGCAGATGATCGCATTTATCACTGAACACCTTAATTTATAAAGGTTTAGCTTGTGATTGAGCGATGTAAAAAGGCCCTGTTTTAAAACAGGGCCTTTTAGTAAGAAAATGGCCTACAGCCGCAAGGGCAAGCAGGCCACGGGAACAAACCTAGTGTGCGTGGTCATGCTCATCTTCAGCGATACCTAACCACTGCAATTTACCGGCAGCAAAGTTAAGCTCTTGGGTCGCAGTGATGGCCTGCGACTCTAAGTCCACTTTGTGTAGCATGTTCTCTTGCTGATTGAGCACGTAAAGAGCTTCCTCGTCTGCGGCAACCGCTAACTGGTAGTTCTCTGATACCTGAGAAAAAAGGTTGAAGTGAGTGCTGTGATGCCAGCCTCCATCGCCTTCAAAAACGTGTAAGTCACCGTGATTATCGAGAATAAAGTAAGCACCGTGATGAGCGCTAAAGGTGCTAGCTAAAGCATCGACGTCTGCTTCATCACGCCATAACACTTCGGTCATATCATGATTTTCTGGATCGAGGTTAAACAATCGCTTTGCTGAGGTAATGGCAAGCAGGTCATGCGAGTTATGGCTTGCTTTGATGGTGCCAATGCGACCCTCAAGCCCCTCAGGGTTAGCTATCTTATGGGCACTGAAGCTCGTATCTTGTTGCTCTATTAGCAGTACACCATCGCTACAACCAAAGGCGACATGTTCTTCATTTTGCGCGCTGCCGTGGAGCATCGGGCAGGTTGGTGCAAAGCGTAGTTCATGGTGAAGATGATCATCATGGCGATGAAACAGCTCAACTTGGCTAGGCAATACAGTGTCACTGCTGGCCTCTCGATAGGTTGCTAGCACGTAGTCGCCGCGTATCTGTGCGGCACCATGCATATAAGTAGCAAACTCGTGGTGGGCAATTACCTCACCTTCGCCAATATGATGATCGTCAAGTAAGGTGACTGATGCGTTGACCGTGTTTTGTTTATCACCATCGAAAAATAAGGCCGCTTGTTGCTCTGCAGCGTCAAAGTGTGTCGGCTTAGCACCACTAAGTTGTAACGATGACAAGCTAGGGGCTTGCTCGTAAGGGTGCATATGGTCGCCATGGTCTTCGCTATAAACGCCACCATCAATAAACTCGACTAAGCCTTGGTCTCGCTGGATCAACGCAGCGTAACGCAATGAGGGTGTAGCGTACATGCCAGATACCACATGCGTTGTCGGTAGTAGCTCGACGAGGCTTAAGTCCTCAGCGTTAAATACGCTTACTTCAGCCTGTTCAGCCGCCGAAATTAACAGGCGTCCGGCGATGTGTTCATCATTATGCTCATGCTCTGAATGCTCTTCAGGTACAGCTTCTGTGGGTTGATTTAGGTCATCGATACTGTCGCCACAACCCCACAATAATGTCGTCGCAACTAATAATGGTAAATAACGTAAGCGCAAAGCAAGCTCCTTAATAATTATTCTAGCTCCATGTTTTGTTATATAGTAACATCAAGGTGTTATATTGCAACATAACATTGCTTGGTGCCGGTTTTTAGTAACAGCTAGGAGTTATCGCTTACTAGCTACAGTGCTTTAGCGCTATTTTAGCTTTAGGATGGTTTTGTTCGGCGGCTCTCTTAAACCACAGACATGCTTGTTGAGTGTCTTGTTCAGTGCTTTGGCCTTTTAAATACATGTCACCTAAGTTGTATTGCGACCAGGCATCACCTTGCTCGGCACCACGCTGAAAAGCGCTCAATGCCTCAGCCCACAAGCCTTGACGAAAATACTCAATACCTTTTTGGTTGGCTTGATTTAATTTAGGCCCTTCGTAGAGGGGTTTTGGCTTAGGTCGTGGACGAACGATGCCGCCGTCAATGTAGATATGCTCGGGGCGACGGGCTGAAATAATCGTGCCCTGCGCAAATAAAGGGGCGAGCTGCTGACGCTCAAGAGAGATGGAATTTGTTAAAAAGTAGCTATCAAGCATTAAATTATCCATGCTGATGGCTTTGTCTGTGCCGCTTTCTCGCTTATAAGTGACACTACTGACTTTGAAAGTGACGGTATCAGGATCAACAGCTTTAACCTGAAGCACTTGATATCCCGGCGCTGCGTCTTTACCAAGGGCACGACTGAGGCCTTGCTTTTCGAAGACGTACACATCCCAAATTTTGGGCGCAGCTAAGTTGGCAGCCATTTGTTGCCCTTGTTGGTGGTTATGATTAACAAGCAAAACCACTAATGCTGCAATAAGCCACAAGCCCAAGCTATGGTAAGTCGCCCAAATGAACCAATGGCTCAGAGCTGCGCCGGGTCTGCCTAGCGGCATCAAGGGCAAGCCATAAGCACTGAGTACTGAATAGCGGCCAAAGCGTTTATTGATGTGTGTCGGAGCGAGTCGCTCAGTGGGGACGGCAGAAACTGGCATACTAACATTCCTTGTTGCGCAAGTATTTTCACACTAGCGCAACTAAAAAATGTTAGCAAGATTTTATTTTGCTTGAATTTTGTCCTTAGCATCGGCGGCCATATAGGCAAAAACGGCATACGCAGCGGTATTTTGCTTTAGTTTATGTGGTTCGATTTTATCTAGAGTGTCATCAGCGGTGTGATGGTAATCAAAGTAGTCGGTGCCGTCTTGATGCAAGGCAAATATAGGGCTCGATTGTGCTCGTTCAAATGGGATTAAGTCCGGCCCTCCTCGGGCTGAGTTTGCGCCGATATAGGTTACATCGAGAGGTCTCAGTTGTTCAGCAATCGCGCGCACTATAGGTAAGGATTGGGCATGCACGTTCGACTCGAACGCATACACGACATCGGCGCCAAAGTCTGATTCGGCGGCGGCAACAATGTGATCTAACTCATCACTATGTGTTTTGACATAATCTTTAGCACCCCACAGGCCAAGCTCTTCAGCGGCAAAGAGGACAACACGAATACTTCGCTGCGGGCGTTTCACCGCTGCCACATGCTTTGCTGCTGCCATGGTGATTGCAACCCCTGCGCCGTCATCTAAGGCACCGGTGCCTAAATCCCATGAATCAAGGTGGCTAGCTAAGAGCACGTATTCATCAGGTTTACTATGGCCAGTTATCTCACCAATCACGTTATAGCTCTCGCCCTGTCCTAAATCTTCGGTTTGTATATTGATGTGTACGGTGACTTGTTCGCCGAGTGCGATAAGTCGCGCAATTTGATCGGCATCTGGGTTGGCAATAGCCACATTGGGGATCTTGCTTACCCCTTCTTTATAGTGACTGCCACCGGTATGAGCAAAACGGTGATGGCTGGTGCTGACTGAGCGCATCATATAGCCAATTGCGCCTTTTTGTGCCGCGACAACGGCGCCTGAACTGCGCGCTTTCACTGCAGGCCCATAACCGTTGCCATCAATATCACGGTTCATGCGATAGTTTACATAGGCAATTTTTCCTGCTAGCGAGCCGGCGGGTGCAGCTTGTAACTCTGCCAGCGTTTCAAACAGTACGATAGGGGCGGTTAGGCCATCTTTTGCGGTGCTGACGCTGTTGCCTAAAGCCGTTAGATGCAGCGGCTGTTTGCTAGGAGTGAGTATATGTCCTGATTCATGATAGCGACGCCAGTGTGGGAAGTGGGCTTTTTCGAGCCACACTTTATCGAAGCCGAGCCGTTCGAACTGAGCTTTGGCCCAAGCAACGGCCTTTTTATCATTCTCGGTACCCGGCAGGCGAGGGCCAACCTCGGTGGTAAGGGACTCCACGAGCTGCCAACTTAACTCGCTGTTTTGTGCCTGCTGACGAATTTGTGCGGTGTGTTGTAATTGCTCAGTGGTAAATTGCTCTGCGGCTGCTTGCTGTATTGGCGCTAATGCGAGTAGGGGCAGTGCCAACAAAGAGACAAACTTCATGGTTGTTCCTAGGTCTTGAGATAAAAGTGTATTTAATCACATCCTTACTCATGGTGATAATTTATGCGCTAGGTCGGGAGGGAAGGAGGCCGCCAAGAGGCGACCTCTTTATGGTTAGAAGCTGAACTGGGCCGCAAGGCGGAAGTTCGTGCCTTCGCCAACAGTGACATTACTGACGCCACCGCCGGCAAGGTAGTCAGTATCAAATAGGTTCTCAATATTGAGTCTTAAGTCAATGTCATTACCGGCAAGCTTAAGCGCGTAGGTAGCACCGACATCGACGCGCGTATACGCATCTTTCTCAACGGTATTGGCACTGTCGGCAAAGCGTTTTCCGGTGTAAAAAACGCCAGCATTAAAGGCCAGAGCATCGTTAAGCTCATAGCGTGACCACAGTGAAGCCGACCACTTGGGTGCATCCGCAGGGCGGTTGCCTTCATAATTCTCATCACGTTCGTATTGAGCATTTAGATACATAGTGGACGCCATGACGAAAAAACGATCGGTGACCGCGCCCTGTGCGGCGAGCTCTAGGCCTTTATGACGCTGCTCGCCCACCTGTGTAGTGATTGAATCATAATCAGGGTGTTCAACGAGCTCAGTGACTAAGGTGCCGTCTTTACTGATATCAAACAGTGAGCCGCTTAGCAGTAAACGGTCATCGAACAACTGCCACTTAGCACCGAGTTCTATTTGCTCAGAAGTCACAGCGTCAAGTTTCATATTATGATTCTTGTCGGTTTCATTATTGAGCTTATCGGCGCCCTGCGGCTCGAAGCCTTCTGAGTAGCTGAGGTAAATCGTGGCGGTATCCAGTGGGTGGTAAAGTACGCCTAGTTTAGGAAGTACAGATTCATTGTCGGCACCGGTTTTATTTTGCTTATCGTAGCGTCCACCAATAGAGACTTGCCACTGTGGGTTCACAGTGATCAAGTCTTGAATATAGATACCATAGTAGTCATATTCTGCGGTGTATAAGCTATCATCGCTCTGATAGCTTACATTGGGGCGGCTTGGCTGTTGCTGAGCGAGTGTGTAATCCACTGCATCTGCGCGGGTGCGAAGCTGTCCATAATAGTAATCTAGACTATTGGCACCAATCAGTAGTTGGTGTTGCATATTGGCCAGCTTAAATTCGCCAACAAAGTCGATGTAGGCGGTAGTAAATTGCCAATCATCAAAGCGATCATAGGGGCGCGAGGTGTAGCTATCACCGACTTGATAGTCGCTCGGTTTGCGCGGTGCTGACTCAAAACGTTGGCGCTCGAACGTTTGCTCGTTGTAGCCTACTTTCACTTGCCACTGGTTGTTAATGAAATGGCGTACATCAAGACCGATATTTTCCACAGTAATATCAGTGAAAGCCCAAGAAAAATCGTAAATCGTTTTATCGTCACCGATAAGCTCGCCATCGTTGTTTAGCCAAGCCCCAGTGTCTAATCCTGTTTTATCATCGGTGCGGTCGTAATGTACGCGTATTAAGGTGTCGTCCGTGAGGTCATAATCTAACACCACAGCGCCCAAAAAGCGGTCTCGTTCGCGTTCTTCGCCATTGGGGTATTCGCGCCAGAAGTTTACATCTTGCTTGACTAAAATACCGCGTCCGCGCAGGCGCTCATCTTCGGTTAGTGCAGAGCTTGCATCAAGCATAAAGCGAGTGGAGCCGTGTTGATCGATATCTGCCGCAAGGTTAATAAATTGATTGGCGGTGGGCTTTTTAGTCACCATATTGACCAATCCGCCCGGGCCAGACTGACCATAGAGGATACTCGAAGGGCCTTTGATAACCTCAACACGCTCAAGGATTTCAATCGGTTGTTGGTAATGAGACCAATGCTGGTGGCCATCGCGTAAGTAGCCAGTCGATGAACTTAAGCCAAACCCACGCATGTTGAATGTTTCTCGGTTACGCTGTTTCGAGCCCGATGTAAGGCTGGCGTCATTACTCAGTACTTCGCCGAGTGTGGTGGCCAGTTGCTCATTAACGATAGTGTCAGGAATAACAGTCACAGACTGAGCCGTCTCTAGCAGTGAAGTATTTGTGCGTAAGGCGCCTGAAGCGCTATCCACTTTATAGTCGTTAAAATAAGAGCCGACGACTTCGATCTTTTCCATGTTTTCAGTTGCGAGAGTCGCGGTAGGGAAGGCAGCTGCGATTGCTAAAGTGAGCGCGTGGCGGTTCATAATAATTACCTAGATAAAAAACAACGTTGCGCATGTTAATGAAAGTAATTATCAATTGCAATTGTTATTTTTTACTCGCACATATTGAAGTAACTGTTGGTATTCATTATGAATTTGTTGAAAGTCTGCGTTACTGTGGGTGTTTTTATCCGGGTGGTGCGCCAGCGCAAGCGCGCGCCATCGCTTTTTTAGTGCCTGCATTTGAATCGGCTGTGACAATTTCCAACGTTTGTTAATACGTGCTAGGGTCGTATCGTCTAAAGTGTTAATGGGCAAGGCTTGCCAAAACTGGTCTAACAAGTCTATAACTTGCTCGCGAGATAAGGCGTAATTCTGCCAATTGAGGTAATATTCTCGCAATGAATCGTTGCTGCTAGGTCGTTGTTTTGGGTGGCCGTAAACGAGCTGAATATGTAAACTAGATATGGACAAATAGCAGTCGCTTTTGAGCAATTCATCTTGCAGCTGAAACAGTGCATTCATAATGATGAAGTTGCGTTTAGCTAGATCGGCCATGGAGTCTTCATCAAGGCGGCCAAGGTGACCGTGTGCTTTTAATTGGCTAGCCAGGGTATGGACTTTCCAACTTTGACCGTCCGTTAAGAGCGCTAAAATAGGCTCTATGAGTGGGTTGTAATGTGAGTCGTCCATAATAAAACCGTTAACGTAATTGAGATTGCCCAGCGTAGGGTGTACAGGGTTTAAAATACAGTGAAATGGAATATGTCGCAAAGGAAGCTCCCTCGGTTACTGGTGTGTATCCAGTTACTTGTATGCTCACTTTTTACTAGCCTGAGCTATGGTGATGCGCTGATTGACGATATTCGCTCCCAACCTCAGCAATTGCAACGCGATTACGCCATCAGCAAACTCGCTCAATCTCTCTCTGAACCACAACAATTAGCAGTCAATGCCTTTATCGCCAAACAGTTTTTTGAAGACAGTAACTACGAAAAGGCGGCTCGCTACTATTTACGCGCAGAGCAACTAGCCGCAAAACACGGCACGGTAATTGAGCATTCGCGATACGCACAGATGCAAGGCGTTAGCCACTACTACCGGGGTCAAGATTTAACCGCTATTGAAGACTATCTTCGCGCCATCGAGATCATCGAGCAAATCGACAAACCCATTATTGCGGCCCATTTATATAATAATATTGGCCTGGCTTATTCTGGCGCAGACCAAATCGAAGCGGCCATCGCCTCTTATTCAAAGGCAAAAGAGCTTTACGATGAATATGGCGACGAATATGACCAAGTTAATATCATGCACAACATTGCCGTTGCTTACATGGACTGGTACCGCTTCGAAGCTGCGTTCGATATTTATGAGCAAATAGGTGATAGCTTTGAGCGTTTGGGCGATACCATAGGGCAAGCGCAAATGGAGACTAACTTAGGCTCTATTTACCAATCACGTATGGATTTCGAACAAGCAGAAATTTACTACCAAAAGGCTCTGGTGAAATACCAAGAAAATGGCGACCGCCCAAACCATATTGTCAATCTTATTCGCTTAGCTGAATTAAACTTCGTGCAAGGGCGTTTTGATGCCGCTTATACGCAAATGCGTGACGCCCAAGCGCAGGCTGAGGTAATGGATAATTTGCATTACAACAGCAATATTAAAGAAATTGAAGCCAAGTTGCTGTTCGCTAAAGGTCAATATAAGCAGGCACAGCAAGCGCTGCGAGAGGTATACACCATGCGCGAGCAGGTGACCGATGACAAAGCCTCTCCTGCGATTTCCTTAATTGAATTACTCGTGACTGCGGCGCAGGGTGATCATGTCAAAAGCGCATTGCTATACGAGCGCTATGAGCGCCAGCAGCAAGAGATGCTAAGCAATAAAATAGCCAGCTCTTTGAATGATTTTCAAGCTAAGTACAATGCCACGGAACTACAACAACAGGTTGACTCGCTCAAGCAACAGCAACAGTTAGACAAACTCGAAGCGCAGCAGCGTCGTCAAATGACATTTCTAGCTGCAGGTATATTGATATTGGCTTTTATCAGTATAGTGCTGTTATTCCGGCGCTCTGCCGAGCGCAAAGCCACGGCAATGCTAGAGGATAAAGTAAAGCAACGTACCAAAGAGCTGGAGGAGTTGGCCGATCAGCTCAGTGCGGCAAACGAAATAAAAAGCCAATTCTTGGCCAATATCAGCCATGAAATACGCACCCCCCTGACCTCTATTATGGGTCAAGCGCAAGCAATCATCGAAGGCGATGTGCCCGCCGAGCAAGTAGCCAAGGAGCTACGAGTCATCTACAACAATAGCCAACATCTTGGAGAGCTGATTAACGATGTACTCGATTTGAGTAAAATCGAGGCCAACAAGCTGGAGTTGGTTATTTCAACAGTGAGTATTTGTTCCTTACTTGCGGATATAAATGCCATGTTCCAGCCAAGCGCATCACAAAAAGGCATTCTTTTTCGTATTAATAATAAGTTGCCAGCAAGCTTCGGCGCGGAGTTTGATTACATTCGAGTAAAACAGGTGCTGGTGAACTTATGCTCTAATGCGGTGAAGTTCACTGAGCAAGGTGAGGTTGAACTTGCTATTACTGCTGATGAGCAAGGCGCGTGCTTTCGTGTAAAAGACACCGGGATTGGTATTGCTGAAGATAAGCTTGACGCCATTTTTGCGAACTTTAGCCAAGGTGATAACTCCATCAGCCGGCGCTTTGGCGGTACAGGCCTCGGTCTTAGCCTATCGCAGCAACTAGCGCAGATTATGGGTGGAGATATAAGCGTCTCCAGTGTTTTGGGGCAGGGCAGTACATTTAGCTTCTATATCCCTTGTCGTTGTATGGAAATGGACGAGCGCAGCAACGACACGATTCAGGCAGCACGGGCCCTGAGCTTTTCCGGTGAGGTGGTACTGGCCGAGGATCACGAGGATAATCGTAGACTAATTGAGCGTCTACTTACCAACTTAGGTATTAAAGTGCACAGCGCTGCTAATGGTGAACAAGCTGTAGAGCTTACTTTGCAGCACTGCCCTGATTTAGTGTTAATGGATATCCAAATGCCAAAAATGGATGGTCTTGAGGCTCTTAATTTGTTGCGCCAATGTGGCTATACGCAACCGATCATCGCTTTAACGGCGAACGCCATGACCCATGATATTGAACGGTACAAAGCTGCTGGGTTCACTAATCACTTGGCGAAACCTATCGAAAAAGAAGAGTTTTGCCGCACCCTAGAGCACTTTTTGAATGTTGAAATAGACGCTCGTGCGGCTCAGAGTGTGGATATGAGCGACTTGCACGAAAGCTTTATGCACACCTTGCCAAGAGAGATCGAAAGCTTAGTAAATGCACATGCTCGTAATGACCTCGATGAAATTAAGGCCGTCGCCCACCGCTTAGCAGGGGCTGCGCAGATGTTTGCCAGCCAAACCATTGCGGAGTTGGTATGCGATATTGAACTTGCGGCAAAGTATCAGGATAAAGAGCAAGTCGGTGTATTAATCGAAGACTTGGCAAATCTGGAACTAGAATAAATCAATATCACCCGTAAGGTCCTCACTATGGCTTGTCGTTTGCGGCAGCGCATCTATGTGTTTTCGGCTGGGGTCATTACGTTTGCGGGTATCATAATGTTCTTCACTGGTAATAAATAAGCTTATCTTCTGCTCTATACACTGTGCGAGATTGAGCAAGTCTTGTGATGATACTGATTGTATTCGCGAGCTAGACAGCGCGTCTGAGTTGAGCTCTTGCATGGCATCGACGCAGCTTTGCGCTCTATCCGACAGCGTATGCTGTTGCTGCAGTTGACTGCGGATTTGTTCTGAATGGGCGCTAATGTCGAGCATGGAATGCTCTATTTGGTCGACCTCGTTAGTCGCTTGCGCGGATAATTCAACGGTTTCCTGTGTCAGCGAGATGCTTTGTTGCATCAACTCGGTGACCCGCTGCGTCCCTTGCTGAATATGTTGCACCATTTCCCGCACTTCACTGGTGGATTTGGTCGTGCGTGCGGCGAGGTGGCGAACTTCGTCAGCGACCACAGCAAAGCCACGGCCCATTTCACCCGCGCGCGCCGCTTCAATCGCGGCGTTTAATGCCAGTAGATTGGTTTGTTCAGCAATGGCATTGATAACATCAATCACCGAACTAATTTTTTCGCTGTCTTGTTGCAACTGTGCTAATTCATCGTTGGTTTGTGCTATCTGTGATGACAGCGTTTGCATGCTGCGCTGGCTTTTATCAGCATCGATTTTGGTTTGCTTTACTGAGTTTGTTGCCAGCTCCAACGAGCCACAAATATTGTCAATGCCACCGCCGAGTTGGGTCGTAATGTGCAGCATGTCATTAAATGAGTTTACCATGTCGTTACCATGGGTACTTTGCATCATCGCTTTTTGAGTGACTGAGGAATAAGTATCGGTAAGTTCATCAGCCATCGGAAGAAGGCGTGCAGAGCTGGCATGAATCTCCATGATTAAGTGCTCAATGGTGGCTAAGCAGCTATTGAATACTAGATAAGATTGGGGAGCGTGTTTGCTGTCATCAAAGCGAAAACTGACGTTCACTTTTTCTCCATCCACCAAATGTTGTGCTAGGGCAGCGGTCAGCTCATGATCTTGTACAGAGCCTCGCTTCAAAACGTAGATAAGTAAGGCGAGGATAACCATAGTGGGCAATAAAATAAGTGCGGTGTGCCACCACGATGACGTGAACTGGTAGGCCACTATCACTTGCGTGAATGTTAATACCGCCACAAAGAGAAGGTAAAAATTTCTAAGATTCATTAGCTTACTGATTATATTTTGCCCTATCTAAGATATAGACTAATCTCGTCTAGGCGCAAAATAAAAAAGGCCGCGACTGCAAAACAGTCACGGCCTACGAGTAAGCTAAAGCAGTTGTTACTTGCGCTTCATCGAGTCAAAGAATTCATCGTTGGTTTTACACATGGCAAGCTTATCGATGAGGAATTCCATGGCATCGATTTCCGACATGTCATGGACAATCTTACGTAAAATCCACATCTTCTGAAGCTCATCTGCCTTGGTGAGTAATTCTTCGCGGCGTGTACCTGAGCGATTGAAGTCAATTGCTGGGAATACGCGTTTCTCTGCAATCTTACGGTTAAGGTGCAGTTCCATGTTACCTGTACCCTTAAACTCTTCGTAGATGACCTCATCCATTTTTGAGCCGGTATCAATTAGAGCTGTAGCTATGATGGTCAAGCTACCCCCTTCTTCAACATTACGCGCTGCACCGAAGAAGCGTTTTGGTTTATGTAGCGCATTCGCATCAACACCACCGGTCAGTACTTTACCTGATGATGGGATTACGGTGTTATAGGCGCGGGCTAAACGGGTAATGGAGTCTAAAAGAATAACCACGTCTTTTTTGTGTTCAACCAGACGTTTGGCTTTCTCAATCACCATTTCGGCTACTTGTACGTGACGGCTGGCAGGTTCATCAAATGTTGACGCTACTACTTCACCTTTCACCAAGCGCTGCATTTCTGTTACTTCTTCCGGGCGCTCGTCAATCAGCAAAACCATCAACTCACAATCAGGCTGATTGTAGCTGATAGACTGGGCAATGTTTTGCAGCAACATGGTTTTACCGGCTTTTGGCGGAGCAACAATCAGGGCTCGCTGACCCTTACCAATTGGTGAGGCTAAATCCAGTACCCGTGCGGTGATGTCTTCGGTACTACCATTACCACGTTCCATGCGTAAACGTTCGTTTGCGTGCAGTGGAGTAAGGTTTTCGAAGAGGATTTTAGTACGGGAGTTTTCAGGTTTATCGAAGTTAACTTCGTTCACTTTTAATAGTGCGAAGTAGCGTTCGCCATCCTTAGGTGGACGAATCAGTCCCGCAATCGTATCGCCAGTACGCAAACTGAAACGACGAATTTGGCTTGGCGAGACGTAAATATCATCAGGGCCGGCTAGGTACGAGGCTTCAGAGCTACGTAAAAAGCCAAAGCCGTCTTGCAAAATCTCCAAGACACCGCCGCCATAAATGTTTTCACCGCTTTTGGCGTGCGCTTTTAAGATTGAGAAGATAATATCTTGTTTTCTAAGGCGGGCTACGTTTTCTAAGCCCATAGACTCGGCTAGTTTTACAAGTTCTTTGATAGACTTGTCTTTCAGTTCGCGTAAATGCATATTGGTGGGTTCTTTAACTATTTATCGTCTCGAAATGGAAGTATCCCGAGTGAGGTTTTTGGATAAACTTAGGATTGTTGGGGTTATAAACTAGCAGCTCGAAAGCGCATCGTCCAGTGTTTAAACACAATTGTAGAGTAAAAAAGGGCCAAAGCCCTTTTTTAACGGCGTGATTACAGGTTGTTCTCTAAGAACTCAACTAGCTGAGCTTTAGATAATGCACCTACTTTCGTTGCTGCAACTTGGCCATCTTTAAATAGCAATAAAGTTGGAATACCTCGAATACCAAACTTAGGCGGAGTGCCTGCGTTTTGGTCGATGTTGAGTTTGCCAATGCTTACACGGCCGTCAAATTCGCCAGCTACTTCGTCAAGGATTGGCGCAATCATTTTACAAGGTCCGCACCATTCAGCCCAAAAGTCGACTAGTACAGGCTTGTCTGATTGCAATACGTCAGCGTCAAAGCTGTCGTCAGTTAATTGGATAATTTTATCGCTCATCACGTTCTCCGTTAATTTTGGCGAATTTATTTAGTGCGTATTTAAACACTCTTGTTTCTTATTGCAAGTTTAAGCGTTATGCTTTATCGCTATGAATAAGACACATTTAACCGATAAAAAATTTGCAGACTTTGCTTTAGCACCGGAAGTGGTTGCCGGATTGCAAGCAAGTGGCTTTGAATACTGCACGCCAATTCAGGCAAAGTGTATGCCATACATTATGGCTGGCCAAGATATTGCTGGTCAGGCACAAACGGGCACCGGCAAGACTTTGGCGTTTCTTACGGCCACTTGCCATTACTTATTGCGTAGTCAAAAGCCATCGGGTCAGCAACCAAGAGCCCTGATCATGGCTCCCACTCGGGAGCTCGCGATTCAGATCCACAAAGACGCAGAAATCTTGGCGCCACACTGCAACCTTAAACTAGGTTTATTATATGGTGGCGAGGATTATGAAAAACAACGGGCACAGCTGGAAAAAGGTGTTGATATCTTAATTGGCACCACGGGACGATTGATCGACCTTTATAAGCAAGGTTGTTACACCCTGAATGATATTGAGGTGGTCGTCCTTGATGAAGCCGACCGTATGTTTGACCTTGGTTTTATTAAAGACATCCGTTATATGTTTAGACGGATGCCGGAAGCAAGTGAGCGACTGAACTTATTGTTCTCGGCGACACTGTCTTATCGTGTCCAAGAGCTTGCGTTTGAGCACATGACAAATCCAGAGCATGTGCAAATTGAGCCGGATGTGAAAACGGGTAAGCGTATTCAAGAGGAGCTGTTCCATCCTTCACAAGAAGACAAGATGAAGCTGCTGCTAACCTTAATTGAAGAAGAATGGCCAGATAAAGCGATTGTGTTTGCTAATACTAAACACAGTTGCGAGACGGTATATGCATGGCTTAAAGCTGACGACCACAGAGTTGGGCTATTAACAGGCGACGTCAATCAGAAAAAACGTCAGTCTATCCTGGCGCAATTCACTAAAGGTGATTTAGACTTTCTGGTAGCTACGGATGTAGCCGCTCGCGGATTGCATATCCCGGAAGTAAGTCATGTATTTAACTATGACCTACCGGATGACTGCGAAGACTATGTGCATCGCATCGGTCGAACTGGGCGCGCTGGTGCTTCAGGACACGCTATTAGCTTTGCCTGTGAGCAGTATGCATATAACCTTCAAGAGATAGAAGAGTATATAGAACACAGCATCCCATTATCCCATTATGACAAGAGTGCATTGTTGGATGACATCAAAGCACCAAAAATGATTAAACGCCGAGGGCCGCAAGGACGTTCTCGTAATGGCGGTCGAGGCCAAGGCCAAGGGCAAAATCGGCGTCGTCAGCCGCGTTAGAAGTAAATGATCCCCAAGCTTGGCCTATGCCAAGCTTTTTTTGAGGTAATAACAAGTGGTGAAACCTTCCCTCCAAGATGATTTATATGCGGTAATCGATCTTGGCTCAAACAGTTTTCACATGCTGATAGCTAAGACCGTTGCTGGCTCTTTGCAAACAATTGGTCGGGTTAAACGTAAAGTACGTCTTGCTGCAGGGTTAGACGCGCAAATGTGCCTGAGCCAAGAGGCGATGGAGCGCGGTTGGGAGTGCTTAGCCTTATTTGCTGAACGCTTGCAGGATATTCCTGCCCATCAGGTGTGCATTGTTGCCACGGCAACGCTGCGCTTAGCCACTAACGCCGAAGAGTTTAAGAACCGTGCGCAAGAGATTCTCGGTCACCCGGTGAATGTTATTAGTGGTGAAGAGGAAGCTAAAACCATTTATCAAGGCGTTGCACACACTTCTTCATGCAGTGGCAAGCAACTGGTTATTGATATTGGTGGCGCGAGCACCGAGGTGGTGATCGGTGAAGGGTCCCACCCTATACATTATCAAAGCCTCAATATGGGATGTGTTACCTATCTAGAAGCTTATTTCAAAGACGGCGCTTTAAGCCAAGAAAACTATAATGCTGCTATTGCTGCGGCGAAAAATATTGTCGAGCCGATCGCCGCTAAGTATAAACACACCGGATGGGACTATGCCGCTGGTGCATCGGGCACCGTACAAGCAATTCAAGAAATTATGGTCGCACAGCGTCAGGACGAAACACTGACCTTGGATAAGCTCCATGATATTCGACAGCTAACGGTACAATATAGCAATATTGATAGCCTTCAACTTCCTGGCTTAAGCGAAGAACGTCGTTTGGTCTTTGTCTCTGGATTAGCAATCCTGATTGCTATCTTTGAAGTGTTAGAAATTGAAGCGATGGGCTTGGCCGGTGGTGCGCTTCGCGAAGGGGTGCTCTATAGCATGATCCCCGAACTACAGCGTAAAGATATTAGACAACGTACTATCGACAGCTTTGTTACCCGTTACCATGTAGATCATAGCCAGGGTGAGCGCGTAGCCTGTATCGCCAAATTGCTCGCCACACAACTGGCCAGTGATTGGCATTTGAATGAGACTGATCACGCTTTACTGCATAGCGCTGCAAAACTCCATGAAGTGGGTTTATTAATTGAATATAAGCAATATCCAAAACACGGCGCTTATATTCTTAAAAATACCGATATGCCAGGGTTCACTCGTCAACAGCACTTATTAGTGACTAAGTTAGTGCAAAGCCACAAGGGGGACTTGAGTGCAAACCAGTTTGAGTCCCTTGGTGCGCACCAACAACTAGCGATATGTTTGGTTAGAGTTTTGCGTTTAGCTGTTATTCTCTCTATGCGCCGTAAAGATGATGTACTACCGCAACTAGCCATTAATGCTCAAGGTGAGGCACTCATCTTATCTATAGACTCGCAATGGTTAAAGCAACACCCGCTTATGCTAAGCGAACTTAACCAAGAGACACTCTACCAACGTAATGCTGGTTGGAAGTTAACCATCCAACAATAAAAGTCCCACAATAAAGCCGCCGAACAGCGGCTTTTTGTATTAATTTAAGCCGTAATGCCTAAATTAAAAGCAAACGATCCATTTTTTGCAGTTTTCTTTAAAAAAGGGGTTGCGTGGAAATCGAATCTCCCTATAATGCGCATCCACCGACACGGCTGACTGCTTACAAACAAGCACTTCAACGAGTTGGGTGAGTCAAGTAAAACTGAGTTTTAAAAAGCGCATTGAAAAATGCAAACTTCTTAAAATAAAGTGTTGACAATAAAACAGGGTTGAGTAGAATGCACAGCCCTCGAGACGCGAAAGCAACTCGAAACGTTCTTTAAAAATATGAAGCAATCATCTGTGTGGGCACTCGTACAGATTGAGTTCTAACAGCCGATTCTAGTTCGCTAGATGACGCAAACAGATTTAGAGTCTCAATTGAACTGAGTGACCAACGGAATAAATTTAATTTATTCAGCACAGTCAATTCGTTCTTGGAAACAAGAACAAAATCAGTATTCATTGAGCATGATTCTTCGCCTTTCATTAGGTAGAGAATAAAAAACTTTTAATTGAAGAGTTTGATCATGGCTCAGATTGAACGCTGGCGGCAGGCCTAACACATGCAAGTCGAGCGGAAACGAAGAGGTGCTTGCACCTCTGGCGTCGAGCGGCGGACGGGTGAGTAATGCTTGGGAACATGCCTTGAGGTGGGGGACAACCGTTGGAAACGACGGCTAATACCGCATAATGTCTACGGACCAAAGGGGGCTTCGGCTCTCGCCTTTAGATTGGCCCAAGTGGGATTAGCTAGTTGGTGAGGTAATGGCTCACCAAGGCGACGATCCCTAGCTGGTTTGAGAGGATGATCAGCCACACTGGGACTGAGACACGGCCCAGACTCCTACGGGAGGCAGCAGTGGGGAATATTGCACAATGGGCGCAAGCCTGATGCAGCCATGCCGCGTGTGTGAAGAAGGCCTTCGGGTTGTAAAGCACTTTCAGCAAGGAGGAAAGGGTGTAAGTTAATACCTTACATCTGTGACGTTACTTGCAGAAGAAGCACCGGCTAACTCCGTGCCAGCAGCCGCGGTAATACGGAGGGTGCGAGCGTTAATCGGAATTACTGGGCGTAAAGCGTACGCAGGCGGTTTGTTAAGCGAGATGTGAAAGCCCCGGGCTTAACCTGGGAACTGCATTTCGAACTGGCAGGCTAGAGTGTGATAGAGGGTGGTAGAATTTCAGGTGTAGCGGTGAAATGCGTAGAGATCTGAAGGAATACCGATGGCGAAGGCAGCCACCTGGGTCAACACTGACGCTCATGTACGAAAGCGTGGGGAGCAAACAGGATTAGATACCCTGGTAGTCCACGCCGTAAACGATGTCTACTAGGAGCTCGGCTTTTCGGAGCTGTTTTCCAAAGCAAACGCATTAAGTAGACCGCCTGGGGAGTACGGCCGCAAGGTTAAAACTCAAATGAATTGACGGGGGCCCGCACAAGCGGTGGAGCATGTGGTTTAATTCGATGCAACGCGAAGAACCTTACCTACACTTGACATCCAGAGAACTTTCTAGAGATAGATTGGTGCCTTCGGGAGCTCTGAGACAGGTGCTGCATGGCTGTCGTCAGCTCGTGTTGTGAGATGTTGGGTTAAGTCCCGCAACGAGCGCAACCCCTATCCTTAGTTGCCAGCGATTCGGTCGGGAACTCTAAGGAGACTGCCGGTGATAAACCGGAGGAAGGTGGGGACGACGTCAAGTCATCATGGCCCTTACGTGTAGGGCTACACACGTGCTACAATGGCGCATACAGAGTGCTGCGAGCCTGCGAGGGTGAGCGAATCACTTAAAGTGCGTCGTAGTCCGGATTGGAGTCTGCAACTCGACTCCATGAAGTCGGAATCGCTAGTAATCGCGAATCAGAATGTCGCGGTGAATACGTTCCCGGGCCTTGTACACACCGCCCGTCACACCATGGGAGTGGGTTGCTCCAGAAGTGGTTAGCCTAACCTTCGGGAGGGCGATCACCACGGAGTGATTCATGACTGGGGTGAAGTCGTAACAAGGTAGCCCTAGGGGAACCTGGGGCTGGATCACCTCCTTATACGATTTAGAACGAATTTGTTCGCAGTGTCCACACAGATGATTGTTACTTACTTGCCAAGGCGGGTAGGTAATATTTGCTCTTTAACAATTTGGAAAGCTGATAAAAACTTTGAATCACGTAAGTGATTTAGAGTTCTCAATAAGTAAAGAAAATGCCAGTTAATCGACAGATTAATTGTGCGTCTACTTTAGTATTCTATAACTTCTGGCGAAGTTAAACAGTCGCACCAAACAGCTCAAACTACTTTGGGTTGTATGGTTAAGTGACTAAGCGTACACGGTGGATGCCTTGGCAGTTGGAGGCGATGAAGGACGTATTAACTTGCGATAAGCCTGGTCAAGCTAGTAAAAAGCGCTTGAGGCCAGGATTTCCGAATGGGGAAACCCACCTGCTTGCAGGTATCTTGCACTGAATACATAGGTGTAAGAGGCGAACGCGGAGAACTGAAACATCTAAGTACCCGTAGGAAAAGAAATCAACCGAGATTCCGAAAGTAGCGGCGAGCGAAATCGGAGCAGCCCTTAAGCTTATTTGATGTTAGTGGAAGGCTCTGGAAAGTGCCACGATACAGGGTGATAGTCCCGTACACGACAACGTCTAATAAGTGAAATCGAGTAGGTCGGAGCACGTGAAACTTTGACTGAATATGGGGGGACCATCCTCCAAGGCTAAATACTCCCAACTGACCGATAGTGAACCAGTACCGTGAGGGAAAGGCGAAAAGAACCCCTGTGAGGGGAGTGAAATAGAACCTGAAACCGTGTACGTACAAGCAGTAGGAGCCCTTCGAGGGTGACTGCGTACCTTTTGTATAATGGGTCAGCGACTTATATTTTGTAGCGAGGTTAACCGAATAGGGTAGCCGTAGTGAAAGCGAGCGTTAACTGCGCGTTGAGTTGCAAGGTATAGACCCGAAACCCGGTGATCTAGCCATGGGCAGGTTGAAGATTGAGTAACATCAATTGGAGGACCGAACCCACTAACGTTGAAAAGTTAGGGGATGACCTGTGGCTTGGAGTGAAAGGCTAATCAAACCGGGAGATAGCTGGTTCTCCCCGAAATCTATTTAGGTAGAGCCTCGGACGAATACCATTGGGGGTAGAGCACTGTTTGGGCTAGGGGGTCATCCCGACTTACCAACCCCATGCAAACTCCGAATACCAATGAGTACTATCCGGGAGACACACGGTGGGTGCTAACGTCCATCGTGGAGAGGGAAACAACCCAGACCGCCAGCTAAGGTCCCAAAGTGTATGTTAAGTGGGAAACGATGTGGGAAGGCTAAAACAGCTAGGAGGTTGGCTTAGAAGCAGCCACCCTTTAAAGAAAGCGTAATAGCTCACTAGTCGAGTCGGCCTGCGCGGAAGATGTAACGGGGCTAAACATACCACCGAAGCTGCGGCTGCAACTTTATGTTGCGGGGTAGGGGAGCGTTGTGTAAGTGGCTGAAGGTGTGCCGGGAGGCATGCTGGACATATCACAAGTGCGAATGCTGACATGAGTAACGATAATGCGGGTGAAAAACCCGCACGCCGGAAGACCAAGGGTTCCTATCCCATGTTAATCAGGGTAGGGTGAGTCGACCCCTAAGGCGAGGCCGAAAGGCGTAGTCGATGGGAAACGGGTTAATATTCCCGTACTTGGTATAGATGCGATGGGGGGACGGAGAAGGCTAGGCAGGCACGGCGTTGGTTGTCCGTGTGAAAGGCAGTAGGCTTGAATCTTAGGTAAATCCGGGATTCTTTAAGGCTGAGAGTCGAGACGACACTCTACGGAGTGGAAGCTGTTGGTGCCATACTTCCAGGAAAAGCCTCTAAGCTTCAGTCTATATCGAATCGTACCCTAAACCGACACAGGTGGTCAGGTAGAGAATACTAAGGCGCTTGAGAGAACTCGGGTGAAGGAACTAGGCAAAATAGTACCGTAACTTCGGGAGAAGGTACGCCCACATTAGGTGAAGGACCTGCGTCTGGAGCTGAAGTGGGTCGCAGTGACCAGGTGGCTGGGACTGTTTATTAAAAACACAGCACTGTGCTAAATCGTGAGATGACGTATACGGTGTGACACCTGCCCGGTGCCGGAAGGTTAATTGATGGGGTTAGACTTTGTCGAAGCTCTTGATCGAAGCCCCGGTAAACGGCGGCCGTAACTATAACGGTCCTAAGGTAGCGAAATTCCTTGTCGGGTAAGTTCCGACCTGCACGAATGGTGTAACCATGGCCACGCTGTCTCCACCCGAGACTCAGTGAAATTGAAATCGCAGTGAAGATGCTGTGTACCCGCGGCTAGACGGAAAGACCCCGTGAACCTTTACTACAGCTTGGCACTGAACATTGAGCCTACATGTGTAGGATAGGTGGGAGGCTTTGAAGTGGTTACGCCAGTAATCATGGAGCCATCCTTGAAATACCACCCTTGTATGTTTGATGTTCTAACGTTGGCCCCTGAATCGGGGTTGCGGACAGTGCCTGGTGGGTAGTTTGACTGGGGCGGTCTCCTCCCAAAGAGTAACGGAGGAGCACGAAGGTTGGCTAAGTACGGTCGGACATCGTACGGTTAGTGTAATGGTAGAAGCCAGCTTAACTGCGAGACAGACACGTCGAGCAGGTACGAAAGTAGGTCATAGTGATCCGGTGGTTCTGAATGGAAGGGCCATCGCTCAACGGATAAAAGGTACTCCGGGGATAACAGGCTGATACCGCCCAAGAGTTCATATCGACGGCGGTGTTTGGCACCTCGATGTCGGCTCATCACATCCTGGGGCTGAAGTCGGTCCCAAGGGTATGGCTGTTCGCCATTTAAAGTGGTACGCGAGCTGGGTTTAGAACGTCGTGAGACAGTTCGGTCCCTATCTGCCGTGGGCGTTTGAGAATTGAGAGGGGCTGCTCCTAGTACGAGAGGACCGGAGTGGACGAACCGCTGGTGTTCGGGTTGTTTTGCCAAAGGCATTGCCCGGTAGCTACGTTCGGAATCGATAACCGCTGAAAGCATCTAAGCGGGAAGCGAGCCTCGAGATGAGTTCTCACTTGGCGTTTAACGCCACTAAAGGGCCGTTGAAGACGACAACGTTGATAGGCAGGATGTGGAAGCGCTGCAAGGCGTTAAGCTAACCTGTACTAATTACCCGTGAGGCTTAACCATACAACGCCAAAGTGGTTTGTATGTGACTGTTTAAGCACAGAAGTTAAGAGACTAAAGTAGAGTTACTTATACAGCTTTCCAAATGACTAACACGCCGTGTTAGCCCAAGTTTATGCTTGGTGATAATAGCGTTCTGGACCCACCTGACCCCATGCCGAACTCAGAAGTGAAACGGAACTGCGCCGATGATAGTGTGGGTTCGCCCATGTGAAAGTAGGTCATCACCAGGCTCCTAATTAGAGAAACCCGTTGCACCAGTGCAGCGGGTTTTTTTATGCCTGTAGGCCAGGCCTCAGCCTTGCAACATCCTAGTCAGGGTAAACCCTGACCTACAACACAGCACACCGTCACCGCATCTGTAGGCAAGGCTTCAGCCTTGCAGCATCTAGTCCGGGTAAACCCCAACCTACAACACAGCACACCGTCACCGCATCTGTAGGCAAGGCTTTTAGCCTTGCACCACCCTAGTCAGGATAAATCCCGACCTACAACAGAGCGGAACACCAGAAAAAACCCACACCTGTAGGCAAGGCTTTTAGCCTTGCATCAGCCTAGTCAGGGTAAACCCTGACCCACAACACAGCACCATCTGTCACAGCACCTGTAGGCAAGGCTTCAGCCTTGCATCACCCTAGTCAGGGTAAACCCTGACCCACAACAGAACCAAACAACAGAAAACCCCACACCTGTAGGCTAGGCTGGGTAACCCATGACCTACAATATTAGGCTTTTAAAAACATGATTAGGGGGTGCCAAATGGCTATATATTTTTGGTCTTTTTCGAGTGGAATTGTTAGGCTAGAGAACAGATTTTGAATTTATTAGGGCTGACTTTTGACCCTTCCGTTACTTGCTTACTTATTGATCTTTGCGCTGTTTGGTGTAGCTGCAACGTATTTCGTCAAATTCCTTTACTTTCATTGGTATAAGAATGAGATAAAGCCCAAATTTATTATTCGGGCTTTGGCTTGTATTGCCGCCGTTACTGTATTGTCGCTGGTGTTGAGCGCCTTCGGTTATTAATACGTTTCTTGGTTGGCATTGCTCTGTACAGCGACGCACTGCTTTGCTTTGCATTGTGCTGCGGGTCGCGTAAGGTGCTGACAGATACTGACCATGCCTTTTTCAGCATTTAGTTGGCTTTCCTGAGCAGCCAAACTGTTTGCTAACGCAGACACTTGCTGCGGATCTGCTGATTTACTTGAATATACAAGATATTGGCTTGGGCCGCCGCAAGCACGGCTACCCACTGCAACCACTTTACATTGGCTGGCGCTGTCACAAGATTTGTCCTGCGTCAGTGCTTCTAAACGTTGATAATCAGCTTTGATGGATTGCTCTGTGGCACTAATGGCGCGCTCTTCGTTAATCGGTTGGCTAAGTTGTTCGCCGTCTATCCGCTTATCTTTTCCTAGATTATCTGTTGTTGACTCAGAGCTAGCTTGCTCTACGGCTGTCTCTATTTCACCGGTCGTATTTTGTGGCTCATTATTTTGACATGCAGTGAGGGAGAGCAGTGCAAGGGGGATAATTAAGTGGCGCATAATATTTATAATTGTTGATGAGTATAGTGACCATAATACAAACATTGCGCTAATGCGCAAATGCCAATGTTATGGTCACTAAGCTCAGGCTATCTATTTTTGAATGCCCCCTAGGGTAAGCCCTTTAGGATCGAGTAACTTCTCTAGCTCCTTATAAGGAATGTCGGTTTGTGCTGCAGCTACATCGAGAATAGCTTTATTCTCTTTGTAAGCTTGCTTGGCAATAGCGGCCGCCTTCTCATATCCAATAATGGGGTTAAGCGCCGTTACCAGAATGGGGTTCTTTGCTAAAGAACGCTGTAAGTTATCTTCTCTGACGACGAAGCTGGCAATTGCCTTATCGGCCAAAGCATAGCTGGTATTAGTCAGTAACTCGATACTCTGCAATACGTTATAGGCGATAACGGGCAACATTACATTTAGTTCAAAGTTACCAGCCTGACCCGCTACGGTAATAGTACTGTCATTACCTATGACCTGCGCCGAAACCATGGCTGTGGCCTCAGGGATCACCGGGTTCACTTTGCCAGGCATAATGGATGAACCAGGTTGCAGTGCTTCGAGCTCTATTTCACCAATCCCACCTAAAGGTCCAGAGTTCATCCAACGTAGGTCGTTAGCGATTTTCATAAACGCGACCGCAGCAGTCTTTAGTTGCCCGGATACCGCAACCACCGAATCTTGAGTTGCGATGTGGTAGAACAGGTTTTCTGCCCCTTGGAAGTGACTATCGGTTTGGGTAGCGAGCTGTTTAGCGAAACGCGCCGAAAATTCAGGATCAGCATTTATACCTGTGCCTACAGCAGTGCCGCCTTGGGCAAGTTGCTGTAAGTGCTCAGCGCTAGCGCTGATTTGTTGCTTCGCCTTAACGACTTGTTCGCGCCAAGCCGACATGCTTTGAGCGAAGGTAACAGGCATGGCATCCATTAAATGTGTGCGGCCGGTTTTAACATGGCTGCCCACTTGTTCAATCTTAGCTTCTATCACACTAATAAGGTGATCCAGTGCTGGGATCAGCTCTTTCTCTATCGCCAGCGCACTACTTACATGAATTGCTGTTGGGATCACATCATTGGAGCTTTGCCCCATATTGACATGATCATTGGGGTGTACATTATCACCCAGTAACTGACTTGCACGCGTAGCAATGACCTCATTAGCGTTCATATTGGTACTGGTCCCTGAGCCGGTTTGAAATACATCCACAGGGAAGTGCTCAAGGTGCTCACCAGCAATAATTTCGCGACAGGCGTTGTCTATTGCACCACCCACATTGGCATCAAGATGCCCTAGCTCGGTATTAACGGTGGCGGCTGCGCGTTTTATCTGTGCCAATGCCTGAATAAAGCGTGCTGGCATACGCATGGCACTGATGTGAAAGTTGTTCACAGCGCGTTGGGTTTGTGCTTGATATAAGGCATCTGCTGGGACCTGTAGCTCACCCATGCTGTCCTTTTCATGTCGGTACTCTGTGCTCATAATGTGCTCCTTAATAGGGGTTGAACTCATGACAGAGAACGCGAGCTTCTTGGCTGAGTGCTCTGTACTTATGCATACCCTGTTGCTGGCGATAAAAGCGCTGAAGGGCAAGCTGTGGTTTATGCAACTGACAAAGGCTTTGTTTTCTTACTTGCTGTTCCAACAAAGGGTCACAGATGATATTAACCAATTGGTAAAACGTGCGACGTAAATAAAGCTCTTGTAATAAATACATCTGTCGAGCTCCATAGTAGCGAGCCCAATGCAAACCCGTTTCAATAAACTGTGCAACTAAGTTGGGTGCTTGGCCTTGTTGACACCGCGATAGACGGCGCAGTTGAGCTCCAAGAAATTCAAGCGAAATCTGTGGCACGGTGCAAATCCCTCTAGCTGTATTGATAATAATTATCATTACAGCTAGAGGGGGAAGATGCAAGTGATTTTGTGATTAATCCAAATAGGCTTTTAACATCCAAACAAGCTTCTCTTGTTCTTTGATGTAATCGCTCATTAATGCGGCTGTCCCTTCATCTTGGTTATCGCCGGCATCACTGAGCACCTTACGCTGCATTTTTATAAGTGTTGAGTAGCCATCGACGAGTGATTGTACGGCTTGGCCGCCGTCGCTGACATTTTTCACTTCGTTAATTTGGCTTAATTCGATAAAGTCCGAAAATGCGTGTAAGGGCTCACCACCCAAGGTAAGAATACGCTCAGCTATTTCATCTACTTTTTCCAACAGCAAATTATAAATTTCCTCAAACTTCACGTGCAGCTCGAAGAAATCACGACCTTTGATGTTCCAATGGAAGCCACGGGCATTCATATACTGAATTTGATAGCAACTTAATAGCCGATTGAGTGATTCAATTACGTTTTGAGTTTCTTCACTATCTAATCCAATGGCATTGATTTGCGACATAGCTGTCTCCTTTGCATGGTTGTTTGCTGATAATCAGTATGGCCTAAAGGCACCTGATAACAAGCAGATAAATTCGATGCCTGACATCACTTTTAGCGATAACAACACCGACCCTATAATCATACTTGGGCATGATGTATGCCAAAAACAAGGCCGAGGAGATGAATTTTTGATCTAACGCAACAACTCGATACCGATGAATTATTGCCCAGTGAAAACTTGATTTAGCGCAAGGTTACTTTCCTTGTGCAGGCCATACTGAAACCATCAACGATGAGGAGATAGGGCAATGACAAAAGCAAAAAAAGCAGAAATCACAGTATGTATTATCGCCGTACTAACCTTTGTAATCGGTCTTGTTGGTCATTTAGCTGGAGCCAGTTATGCCAACTCTGATGCGTTTGGCATTATTGCTGCGCCGATCCCATTGATAGTCGGTGTTATTGCGGTAATTGCGTATAAAATTGCAGCGGCTGCTGAGGATTAAGTCTTTAGCTGCGCCAAGATATAATCGACCACCTTACGCGAGTAAATGAGGCTGGTGTGGCTAAGGTGAAAAACTTTATGCTGCGCCATACCTGAGACGCGGGTTTCATCGACCATGACCGTACCATCTGACGGCTTGCCTTGCTCAAATAATGGCAGTAAGCCAAAGGGCAAGTCTCCGGCGATACTGTAGAGTTGGGCTGAGAAGGGCCAATCTTGGCTTTCACTCACGAGGTACTCAAGGCTATTCTTCAACAGTGCTTGCATGCCCCGGTCCTGCATATGGCGGGCTATTTGTGCCCCTTTGTGTGGGGTGCCAAGGGTAAAGACCTTTTTTACCTGGTTCGTCTGTGGAAACGCCTGACTGAGGTATTGCCGAGCAATAAGGCCGCCCAAGGAATGACAAACAAAAGCGCACTGGTCATCGGCGATGAAGTCATTAATTTGCGCAAAGATTTTATCGGTATCTGGGTTCAGGGTGTTGTATGACACATTTAAAATGCCATACCCCTGCTTTTTAAGACGTGCGCAAAGAGGGCGCATTACGAAGCCAGACATATACAATCCGTGTAATACAACTACCTTAGTGATCATAGTGACTCCGTTGATAACAATGGCGCTAGTATTTAGCCTTGTCCTTGCAACAAGGTCAAGGGGATTTGTAAGCTGGTCTCGCTATCACTCACCCACACTTCATTATCTTCGATGGTAATCGTTAAATCTAAGCTTCTGGAGGCCATTGCTGCTAGCTTCTGCGTATCTTCATAAGCAAGGCTGACGATACGCAGGTTATCAAACCCAGCGAGTTTCGCTTGGTGTTTTTGCCACCAAGCTTGCTGGCTTCCTTCACCATAGGCATAAAGTAATACTTGCTGTGCTCGGCTACAGGCCTTTTTTAGGCGCTTGTCATCAGCGAGACCAAGTTCTACCCATAAGTGAATGCTATCATCGTCGTTTATCCACCACAGCTCGGGCTCATCATCGGCACATAAGCCTTTGGTGAAAACTAAATTATCATTAGCATTTAAGGCAAAGGCAAGCACTCTGATCATCATCCGTTGGTCGGTTTCTGATGGGTGCTGCGCGAGGGTAAAAGAGTATTGCTGGTAATGATGGCGGTTTAAATCACTAATATTCAATCGTGCCTTGATGATCGTTGCTTTTAGGGCCATGCCTGTTCCATAAGAGAGAAGAAAAGCGGGCAGTATACACATTAACGGGTGATCTTGGCGTGTCTCGAAGGTAAAATAATTATTCATCACTTAGGGGAGAGAAAACATGGCAATCCAGTGGTTCCCAGGCCATATGAATAAAGCGCGTAACGAAATTAAAGAGATCATGCCACAAATGGATGTCATCATTGAGGTATTGGACGCGCGCATTCCCTACAGCAGTGAGAACCCTATGGTTGGCGCGTTGCGCGGTGATAAGCCAGTCATTAAGATCCTAAATAAGGCTGACTTAGCCGACCCGCAGATGACCACCCAATGGATGGACTACCTTGAGCGTGAAAATGGTGTCAAAGCCATGCCGCTCGCGAACGATAAAGCGGGCCATACTGGCAAAGTCATTGAACTGTGTAAAAAGCTTGTGCCGCACAAAGTAGGTGCTGATAAACAGATTAAAGCCATGATTATGGGGATCCCTAACGTTGGTAAGTCAACGCTTATCAATACGCTTGCAGGGCGCATCGTTGCTAAAACCGGCAATGAACCTGCGGTCACCAAAGCGCAACAGCGGATAAAAATAGACGAAGGGATCATGCTTTACGACACCCCAGGGATGTTATGGCCTAAGGTTGAAAACGAGAACTCCGGCTATCGTTTAGCGGCAACCGGCGCTATTCGTGACACCGCTATTGATTATGAAGAGGTTGCCAGCTACACCTGTGAGTATTTACTGCAAGCGTATCCGGCATTATTGAGCCAACGCTATAAAGTGTCACCACTGCCAGAACATGACTATGACTTTATGCTTGCAGCGGGCAAAAATCGCGGCTGTCTGCGTGGTGGTAATCAGGTTGATCTTCATAAGTTCGCTGAAATTCTCATTAACGAGTTACGTGATGCGGTGATTGGACGTATTACCATGGAAACTCCGCAGATGCGTGAGCGAGAGGAACAAATGGTTGCCGAATTGCGCGCGGCAGCAGAGGCTAAAAAGGCCGCTAAGGAAGAAGAAAAGCGGCAACGACGTGCAAGAGCACGGAAAAACCGCCGCTGATATCACGACAAATTTTAGACATAAAAAAAGCCCTTTCGGGCTTTTTTGTTTTCATATCTACCGTCACCGATATGAGCAATGTAGCAAGTAAAATAGTAGGGTGGTTGGCGGCCTAACAGTTCAAGGGGCGTTGAGGAGTGCAGCCACCAACCAAAGCGCATTACGTGCGCAACACGTGTTTCAGGGTCGAGAAACAAAGTTGTCCGCAACAAAACGTTTAATGACATCACTGCTTTCGAATGCGTTCCCGTTTTGTTGATATTGATTATCAATAAGATTTGCCTTTGTGTCAACGCTTTTTGCAAATAATTCTCATTAATATCTGTGTTTTTCTATAACCAACTGAAATTATTGAAACTTATTTCTCTTCTTTTTTGTTGGAATGGTTCTTGAGTAAGCATTAAGGACAGTAACGATAGAAGGAGCCATGTTATGGGTTTAAAAATTCCCACCTCTGTATCCAGTGAACAAGAGCAAGATATTGAAATTATTGATCAATTAATTGAGTCTTTAGAAAATGAGCGAGTCCTAATTCAAGATGTGCAAAAGCACGCTGAAGACGAATCTTTGCAAGCACGCATGAAAGTCTTACATGATCATAAGCGTTATTTGCAAACCGAGTTAGCAAAAGCGGTAGGGCAACAGCAGCAACTCGACGAAGTCGACACCAGTTTATTAGGAGATTTGAAGGAGTGGCAGGCAAAGCTTGAGTCCGTAGTGGGTGACAGTGTGCAAGCTTTCCTTGAAGAGTTGAATTCACAGCAACACAAAACCTTAGTGCAATGTCGTAATGCCGCGCAGGTGATGAATGATAGTCAGGGAGCCCAAGAGGTTGAGACCGTGATTGCCCAGTTGGAAACTCATGAGCAGTACCTCAAGCGTTTTCTGAATGCGTAGTCTATGGTTAATGAAAACAACAAAAGGATGTAATTTATGAGCGAGAATTACCCCCAGGGACACTTTTGCTGGACCGAATTGTGTTCATCCGACTGGCAAGGTGGGAAAACATTTTATAGTGATTTGTTTACTTGGTCGGCTGAGGACCAGCCTATCGGCAATGGGCTTTACTATACCATGCTAAAAAAGCCACATGGGGATGTGGCTGCGATGTATCAAATGCCCGCCGATCAACATGCTCAGGGTGTTCCCAGTTATTGGTTGAGCTATATTGCCGTTGATGATGTAGACGCGATGGCAGACAAAGCAAAGTCGCTGGGGGCAACCATAGTACACGGTCCACATGATGTGCCCGAGGCAGGTCGCATGGTGTTGTTGTGCGACCCTGTGGGCGCCATGGTAGCGCTATGGCAGGGCCAGGGGCACAAAGGGGCCAGTGTGCAAAATGAGGTTGATACGCCGTGCTGGTTTGAGTTAGCGACCCGCGATATTGAATCTAGTACTAGTTTTTACAGTGAGTTGTTGGGCTGGCGCGCCGAACTAAAAGCCATGGAAGGGATGGATTACACCCTGTTCAAAGCGGGTGACACTATGGTCGGTGGTATGGTGGCCATGGATGAGCAGTGGCCTGATGATATTCCGCCACATTGGATGATCTACTTCAGTGTCAACGATTGTGATGCACAAGCAGAGCAAGCTAAAAAACTTGGTGGTGAAGTATGTGTGCAGCCCATGGATGTACCTGAAGTAGGCCGTTTTTGCGTCCTCACAGATCCACAAGGGGCAGTCTTTTCAATCATAAACCTTAATCAATAACTTGGGTTTTATTGATTCACCCCCACCCTAAACTCATCAACTTAAAAAGAGGATGAGTGATTATGAGCCAACATGTGGTGATCACCGGTGCCAATCGGGGCATCGGTTTACAGCTAGCGAAAATTTATAAAACTGCTGGAGCTAAGGTTATTGCCGTGGTTAGGCGTAGCAGCGATGAGCTTGATGAGCTAGGTGTTGATGTGCGCACCGGGTTTGATGTAAGCCACGCTGACGATGTGGCCCGCTTGCGCACTGAGCTTAAAGACGAGCACATCGATTTATTGATTAATAATGCCGGTGTGTTTCGTAACGAAACCCTGGCAGAGATGAACTTTGACACTATCAATGAACAGCTCTCGGTCAATGCAGTGGCTCCTGTGCGTGTGACTCATGCATTGCGTGATAACTTTAGCAAAGGCGCGAAAGTGGCGATGATCACCTCACGTATGGGCTCTATTGCCGACAATGGTTCTGGAGGCTATATAGGCTACCGTATGTCCAAGGCAGCGTTAAATGCAGCCTCAGTGAGCTTGGCCCATGAACTTAAAGCACAAGATGTGGCGGTGGGGTTAATTCACCCCGGATTCGTGCAAACCGAAATGGTCGGTTACGCTGGCGATATAGGCCCTGACGTTGCAGCACAGCGGATCAGTGAGCGTATTGACGAGCTAAACTTAAATAACAGCGGCGGCTTTTGGCATGCTAACGGTGAAACCTTACCGTGGTAAGCTAGCAATCGATACCATCTATCTCTAAGCAGGCAGCAAGCGTGTAGAGCAGCGTTTGCTCCGCTTCGTTAATGTGTGCATCGTGCTCTACGCATACACGACAAGCCTCCAGTAACTGTTGCCGTTTGACCACAGGGAGGCCTTTTATGACTCGCAGGGCGCGCTGCAATCGTGTCAGCTGGCATCGCGCTTCATGCTCTAAGCTAAGCGGTATCTGTAGATGCTGCGCCGCTGCAGCAAGCGCCAGGCGTTGTTGCTCTGGGTTAGCATGGCCATAGCTTGCCAAAGCGCCAAGAAGCTGCTCACAAGCTGCAACAATCACTGTTTTATTCATAACCGGCAACGCACCAACGGTTTTATCAGCGAGGGCATGAGCGCTCAGCTGCTGAAAAGACCAAGGAACAAGCTCCCAGTCCTCACACAGCGCAGCGAGCTGTTTTAGCTGGGCAAGAAATTGGCTGCGTTGCGCTTTGGGCAAACAGCGAATTGCACCAATGGCAACCTCAAGCAGGCGAAATTGAGGTTCGGTGCTGAGCTTCGTTAATGCAAGCTCAGCCCTATCCAGCTTATACATATCCACATAAGGAAGCGCGGCGATAAACGTTAGTTGTGCTTGGCGATTCGGCCAGTGTTGATGAAGACACAGTAACATAACTAACCATCGCGCATCGCTGGGCTCATGAGCTAAATAACTTAGAGAGTCCTCTATCCCTATGAGCTTTTCTCGAAAGTCGCCATACACTACTTGTGGCTGCGGGTTGCGCCCTTGGCTAGCACTAAAAGCCATGGTATTTGCTTGGCTTGGCGCCGTGCGTGGACGCTCTTTTAATTGTCCATGCCAATGTGGATCAAGCCTGCGAATACGTTTCGTTAGCGGCGGGTGAGTGCTTAACCAGGTTAACCACGGGCTCAATGCATCACTAAAAAAATAATGACTGAATAGGTGCGCATTATTTTGCCTTAAGGTGTTTTTGCGAGGGTTTTCGGCAATAGCCAGTAAAGCCCCGGCTAGTGCTTGTGGGTTACGGGTAAACTGCGCTGCACCAGCGTCAGCAAGATATTCCCGCTGGCGACATACCAGCGCTTTGATAATGTCGCCAAGTTGTGTCCCCAGCCATCCAAACAGCGTCAGAATAACGCCGATTACTGTGGTAAACCCTGCGCCATCTGTGCGTTGCGCGTTGTGGCGACGAGACGCATTCATGGCGCTATAAATTAAGTTTTCACCGGCTTGGCCTATAAAGGTGATGCCATAAAGTAAGGCAGACATACGCACATTAAGGCGTACATCACCATTGACTATGTGGCTGAATTCATGGGCGACGACCGCTTGTAGTTGTGCTCGGCTGAGCTGCTCGAGCGCGCCTTGAGTGATGGCAATGACACTATCGCGACGATGGTAGCCCGCTGCAAACGCATTAATACTGGGCTGGTTGGCAAGTAAATAGGTGCTCGGAACGGGCATCCTGGCGGCAATAGCGACCTCTTCAACAACATTCAGTAGCACCCGCTGTTGTTCATGGTAGGTGTTTGTTTGCACCAGCTGCCCCCCTAGTTGCTCAGCAATAACACTACCACCACGGCGCAATTGCCAGTACTTATAAAGTATGGCTGTACTGATAATTGCAGTGATGGAAAGGGTGAGCCCTAGGTGGATTGAAGCGTCAGTTCGGTGCGCGATACCATAGTTAAACAGGGTGTATGGGTCAGTTGAAAAAATGCTCATCAGCCATAAAAATGGCCAATGTGCGAGGGCGATGAGAGCACCCACAGCGAGCACAAATAATACCAGCAGTAGCCAAGTCTTACGCCTTGCTTGGCGCTGCTGAGAAAAGAAACCGCTCACGGCTACTTAAATGACACGCTAGGGGCTTGGCGTTGTCTTTGTGGGTCATCCAGTTCTAGCAGCTTGGCATCTTGGTTATGACCCGTCATGTTGGCAATCAATACCGGCGGGAAACTTTGTCGGTAACTGTTATAGGCAAGTACTGAGTCATTGTATGCCTGGCGTGCGAAAGCGATACGGTTTTCGGTGCTTGATAACTCTTCACTTAGATTGGCCATTGTCGCGTCGGCCTTCAATTCGGGGTAGTCTTCTATGCTCACTTGTAAGGCGCCTAGGGCACTGCTCAAGGCTCCCTCTGTTTGCGCTAAATGGGCAAGTTTAGCCGAAGATAATTCACCACCCGAGAGGCTTTGTAGAGCACTTACAGCTTGATTTCTTGCTTGGGTAACCGCTTTTAAGGTCTCACTTTCATGGTCTAAATAAGCCTGAGCGGTGGCGACTAAGTTAGGGACAAGATCATGGCGGCGATGCAGCTGCACATCTATTTGCGCAAAGGCATTTTGGTATTCGTTTTTATAGCGTACCAGCGAGTTGTAAATCACTATGGCAATGACGACTACCACTGCCGTGATGATTAAAAATAGTTCCATAATAAAGGTCTCGCGCAAAAAATTGGGTTAACTATACCTGAATTGTGCACAAAATCAGCCAACATGTAGACATTTTTTGCTATCATGAAAACTGTTTTAGTCTTACCTTATTGGGGCTTGCCATGGAGTTATCGCAAGGCGCTGTACTCAGCCTACCGCTTTTTCAATTCAACGATGAATTACCAAATCGTGATTTAGACCACCCAGATTTATACTTAGAAGTGGTTCTTGACGAGCAGTTACTTGCTCACCTGTGCCAAAATCCAGCGCAAGATCAGAGCGTCAGCTTACAATTGGCCGATTATCAATTGTTGGCGCATACCGAGTCTGTTCCAAGTGAATCCCACAGTGCCATGTTAATGCTCACTCATGGGCCACTTTTAGCAGCCACTTTAGAGCGCGATAATGGCGTTAGTTACGTATCACCCCAGCTGGAAATGATGCCGACCTTTGATCTAGGGGATGATGATGAATAAACTGACGTGGGGTTTGCTGTTGCTGCTATGTACGGGCTGCGCCGTATTAGGTGCGCAGAAGTATGATAGCCTCTTTGGCCCTGAGCAGGTTCAAAACCGCAGTAACGATGTAAGTCCTGCACAAAGCGACTTTTTTACCGAGCAAGTCAAACCCGTGATAGATAACCGCTGTGTCGTCTGCCACGGGTGCTATGATGCCCCTTGTCAGTTGAAAATGTCATCTCCTGAGGGCATTGAACGTGGTACCTCTACAGACTTGGTCTATGATGGCACGCGGCTACTTGCAAGTAAGCCCAGCCGCTTATTCGTTGATGCCCACACCACGCAACAGTGGCGTGAGCGTGGCTTCTCACCGGTGCTTAACGAGCGCGAGCAAAGCGCCCATGCTAATTTAGTGGGCAGCGTGATGTATCAAGCTCTGGCATTGAAACAGCAGCACCCGCTGCCAGATCAAGCTATTCTAGGTGAGGAATTTGATTTTGCTCTGGATAGAGACCAAACCTGTCCCACTATTGGCGAGTTTCAACAATACGCGCAAGATAAACCTCACGCGGGCATGCCCTATGGTTTGCCAGCACTGACCAGTAAAGAAATGTCGGTGCTCACACAGTGGTTGCAAGATGGCGCGAAAATGCCCAAGCACGGCCCCATTAGCGCTGAGCTGCAAACTGAAGTGAACAAGTGGGAACGTTTTCTTAATCAAGATGATAACAAACACCGCTTAAGCGCTCGTTATATTTATGAGCACTGGTACCTGGCCAATATCTATTTTGATCAAATCAGCACCTCGGAGTTTTTCACCTTAGTTCGTTCGCGCACGCCTCCCGGTGAAGCCATCGATGTTATTGCCACTCGCCGCCCTTATGAAGACCCTAAGGTAGCGCGCGTTTATTACCGCCTGCTGCCTCGAAAAAGTACCGTACTGGCCAAAACCAATATTCCACTGGCGTTGAATAATGACAAGCTAGCTCGCTTGCGATCACAATTTATTGCGCCGGAATATGCCGTGCCGTCACTGCCTGGGTATGACATAAAAGTCGCTTCAAACCCGTTTAAAGTCTTTGCAGCTATTCCCGTAGGCTCTCGATATCAATTTATGCTCGATGAGGCTGAGCTTATTATTCGTGGTTTTATTCAAGGGCCTGTCTGTCGAGGTCAGATTGCTTTGAATGTGATTAATGATCAGTTTTGGGTCGCCTTTGTTGACCCTAAATTCGTGAGTCAGCCCAAAATTGATGAATTCTTAATGCGCCACGAAGATATGCTCGATATGCCTGCCCAGGAAGATTCGAACGCTTTGCCTATTTCTAGCTGGGTCAAATACGCCGCGAAACAAAGTACGTATTTGGAGGCCAAGTCGAAGCTTGCCAATGAAGTTTTTGCCAATGGCCAACACCTCACCGAAAACCTTATTTGGCAAGGGGAAGGGCATAATGACAATGCCGCATTAACGATTTTCCGGCACTTCAACTCGGCAACGGTGGTCAAAGGCTGGGTCGGCGAGCAACCCAAAACCGCTTGGATTTTAGATTACTCATTATTTGAACGAATTCATTATCTGCTGGTGGCTGGGTTTGATGTATACGGCAATGTTGGCCATCAACTGATCACTCGTCTGTACATGGACTTCCTGCGCATGGAAGGCGAAGACAACTTTCTTGCCTTACTACCGAAAGAGCAGCGCAAGGCACTACGGGCTCATTGGTATAGAAAATCACCCACCAGTCTTGTCGAGTTTATGAAAGATACTAATGTGCGCTTTGAGCAACCGACAGGCATTGACTACAAAACGTCACAGCCACAACAAGAGCTTTACCAGCGCTTAGCCACAAAGCTCTCGGCGGTATTGAGTCAGCGTTATGATTATCAAAAAGTACCTGATGTGCTGCGCCAACTGAATGCCATGCCGAGCACGGCGGTGAACTTATTACCACAAGTGAGCTATATCTTGGTGGCCAATGGTGAGGATGATTATCAGGCTTATACTTTGCTGCATCACAATGCCCACTACAACATCAGCAGCTTATTAGACGAGGAAGATCAGCGCGCCTACGATGAAGATAAAGCACTTGTCATCCCCGGCTTTATTGGCGATTACCCTGAAGCGCTATGGTTGTTACAACCACAGCAGCTGGAAGATTTTGCTGCACATATGCAAAAAATGACCAGCGAGGCTGATTACCGAACCTTAAAAAGTCGTTTTGCCGTACGTCGCACTGACCCGCAATTTTGGCGCTTTAGCGATATTTTGCACCAGCAGGTGAAAAAATATCGGGGAATAGAGTATGGCTTATTAGATTATAACCGACTCGAAAATCGGTAAGCTTTTTAGATCTAATTGTTTGTTAAATATAGATAAATAATTAGCTTCTAATGATTTTATAGCAGTCTTTTTTAGCAAATTGGTACAGAAATGAAAATGTAACAATTTGCAAAGACTTGTTTACCTGTGGCGGTTTTGGCAAAATTGCCGCTGTGCCTAAAATTAGAGAACAACAATGCACTATTGGTTTGTATTATTGCTCGCCCTGAGCGCAACATTCGCAGCGCAGGGCAATGAAAAAAAGCTCAGTAAATGTATTAGCCCCGCAGGTAAAGTAACCTACACCACTAAACGCTGTCCTGCAGGGCATCGTGAAGAGGTTATGCGTGAGCAGTTATCGCTTATTCAGTTTGCTGAAAAAGCGCGCAAAACACCGGATGTGGGCCCTAAAGAAGCTGACGAAAGTGACCTGACTTATTACTTGCGCTCTAACTACGGCGGTACTAACTGGGTAGAAAACATTCAGCGTAGCTATTTGGAACAATACAACGCTGTAGTGGTAGTTGATACCTTCCGTTTGCATAAGCTTGAAGGTATTTGTCGAGCGACACAAAAGTGGATCAGTGAACACCCACACCCTATCTTTGAGCTCAGAGATATGCGCTTTGAGTTTACCACGGGCTCTTCATTTGATACCCGTTACGTGACGCAAGGCAAATGTGATTACCGCCTACGTTAATAACAAAAAGGAGCCTAGGGCTCCTTTTTTAATGGTTCATAACTTGTTTTGCAGCGGCCAGTAATAACGGCTCTGATAAACGAACACGATAATTTGGGTTGGCGTATTGGAAATGCACCATCCCTTGCGTATCGAGCACAAACACGGCAGGCACTGGCAGCGCCACTTTTTGCTCACCATCCAAGCCAACAAAGTTTACGCCCAACTTATTACGATAAACTTTAGCCGTTTTATCATCTAAGAAAAAAGCTAACCCCATTGCTTGTGCCAATGCCAGCTGATCGTCAGAGAGCAGTTGGTAGGTCGGTGAGCTAATGGTACTTTGCGCAAGCTTTGCAGGACTATCTGGTGAGACGGCGATGATTTGCAAACCCATCTCGGCGATTTGTTGCTCGATATTTTGGATATTCTTTAATTGCTTTGAACAGTAAGGACACCAGCCACCACGATAAACAACCAACACCGTAGGCTTATTTGCTAATAGCTGTTTTAACGCAACCGGTTGGCCCTGGGTGTCTTTTAACGTGACATCGGGCACGCTCAAGCCAGGCAGGAGCGGACTTACGCCCTCAGCCGAATCGCTGATATTGGTAATGACCGCTGCACTGGCGACACCACTGAATAACAATAAGATGGCTCCTACAACAGAGCCCGCAAGTGTTTTAGATAACATAAAATTCCTTTATTAAAACTGTGACAGCAATGCAACTAGAACGGCCCTAGGGTGATAATCTTTCACGCTATAGGTATGATAGGCAAATACACAGACAATGAGAGATTAAAGAATGTCTAGCGCAGCAAATAAAATTGCCATCATGTTAGAAATGCAGCATGCCATGAATACCAAAGTTCACGAGCAATGGTTTGAGCAAGGGTTTGAGTGGTATCGGGCTATTTGGGTCGAGTGTGCGGAAATGCTGGACCACTATGGCTGGAAATGGTGGAAAAAACAAACTCCGGATACAGAGCAAGTGATTTTGGAGCTGGTGGATATCTTCCACTTCGGCTTGAGTCTGCGCATTGACGGCCATACCTCGTTTGCTGAGTTGGCGGCGCAAATTGAGCAGGAAATGCAAAGCCCTATTCAAGGAGCTGATTTTAAAGTCTCGTTGGAGACGTTAGCAGCCAGCGCGGTAGCTGATAAAGCTTTTAATGCTGCTGCTTTTGCCGGCTGTATGCAGCAAATTGGAATGAATATCGATGATCTTTATCGTGGTTACGTTGGCAAGAACACCTTAAACTTCTTCCGCCAAGACCATGGGTATAAAGATGGAACCTATATTAAGGTGTGGCATGGCCAAGAGGACAATGAGCATTTGGTCGCCGTGGTAAAAAGTCTGGACACTGATAACCCAGACTTTGCCAAGCTCGTTTATCAAGGCTTGCAGCAGCGCTACCCCAGTTAGGCAGGCAAAATGTCACGATAATCGGTGACATTTTCATATCCGGCAAGCGGCTTGTGTGGCTGCTTGCTGTCGGGGTTAGCCACTGCTAGCAAATGATTGATCCCAAAACGCTTCGCCGCATCGAGTACCGCTGCGCTATCGTCGACGAACAACGTCCGCTTTTTATCAAAGCCTAAGTCGTTTTGCACTTGCTGCCACAGCGATTGGTGCTCTTTACTAACGCCGTAATCATGGGTAGAAACGAGCTTATCAAGATAGCGGTCCAGCTCAGTGCGTTCTACTTTTAAGCTCAAACTATCTCTATGCGCATTGGTGAGCAAAATAAGCTCTTTGCCTGAGTTTTTTAATGCCTGTAAAAACACCTTGGCATCGTCACGAATACTAATCAGGTGCTGAATTTCACGCTTTAACGTCATAATGGGCAACTGTAATTGTTGTTGCCAATAATCTAAGCAATACCATTGTATTTGTCCTTGTACTGCTTCATAGCGGGCCGCCATTTGCTCTCTGGCTTGTTGCAGCGGAATTTGTTGCTGTTTAGCGAGTTGGTGGGGGATGACTTCGAGCCAAAAATGGTTGTCAAAATGCAAGTCTAATAAAGTGCCATCCATGTCGAGTAATACGGTGTCGATATTGGACCAATTTGGCATGGGCTTTTCCTACTAAAACAATTATCATGGATTTATGTTGATAATAACAAAGTCGCGGCTATGACACAGAAAAAGCATCCAACGCCTCCAGAAATACTTGATAATAACGTGGTGGCAAAAAGTAGATTATTTACTGTTGAAGCCCTAGAGCTGCGCTTCTCCAATGGCGAGCAACGTCAGTATGAACGTATTCGAGGCGGAGGCCGTGGTGCGGTCATGATCGTTCCGGTTAACGAACACGATGAACTTATATTGGTGCGTGAGTACTGTGCCGGCACCAATGATTATCAGCTGGGGTTCCCAAAAGGCTTGATCGATCCGGGGGAAACGCCGTTTCAAGCTGCTAACCGAGAGCTGCAAGAGGAAGTGGGTTTAGGCGCTCATGAGCTTAACGAGATGAAAAAAGTGTCGCTCGCGCCTAGCTACTTTAATGCTCATATGCACATTATCACCGCCCGTGACCTTTACCACCAAACGTTGGCTGGTGATGAACCAGAGCCATTAGAGGTAGTGTATTGGCCAATGGCGCAATGGCAAGCTTTGCTTGGCGAGCCGGACTTTACCGAAGCACGAAGTGTGGCAGCTTTGCTATTATTAATACAGGCATCTAATTAAGCCACGAGGTTCAGCAGTAAAAAAGGGGGTCGTGTTGCAAGATTTTCTAGCTCCATGCATTGAGTTGGCCGAGCAAGCAGGTTTGGCCATTATGGCTATTTATCGCCAGAATGATATTGGAGAGCAGGTAAAACAAGATCACACCCCAGTGACCAAAGCAGACATTGCAGCGAATGATGTGCTTATGGCTGGGCTCGAGAAAATGGCGCCTGACATCCCGATTATGTCTGAAGAGACGCCCATTCCCAGTTTAGAAAAACGGCAGCACTGGCAGCGCTATTGGCTGCTGGACCCAATGGATGGCACCGGAGAGTTTATTCTCGAAAGCGGTGACTTTGCCGTCAACATTGCACTAATTGAAAACAATCGACCGGTGCTCGGCGTGATTCATTGGCCGGCGAAAAACACCACCTACTTCGCAACTTATCAACAAGGGGCGTATAAGAAAACGCCCCAAGGGGTTGAGCGCATCAGTGTCGCCCAACCGGCAAACCTTACTTTAGCGGTTAGCCGCAGGCAAAAGCTAGAGGCCGTTAGTCAGTACTTAAATGCCACCTTCGACACTGTGCCGTTAGGGTCATGCTCACTCAAGGCCTGTATTATCGCTGAGGGGAAAGCCGATTGCTTTATGCGTATAGGTCCAACCGGTGAATGGGACACCGGCGCTTCGCAGGTGATTGTCGAAGAAGCGGGCGGGTGTATTACCGATGCGGAATTTAATCCACTCACTTATAACCAGCGTGAATCAACAGAAAATCCCGACTTTATTGTAATGGGGCATCCCGATTGGGAGTGGCAAAAAATGATTAGCCCTCATCAGCGCTCTCATCATAATTAGTCTTCGATGGTGGAAAAACCAGCAGCTGATATGGTTTCAGTGTAATTAAACTTGCATTTAAATTTTGTTGCTATATTATGGCGCTCTCGTTGGCGAAGGGGCTTCCCTAGACCCAACAATGTGGACGCGGGATGGAGCAGTCTGGTAGCTCGTCGGGCTCATAACCCGAAGGTCGTCGGTTCAAATCCGGCTCCCGCAACCAACTTCTAAAAGTTGCGAGCGTCCATAGATAATTGGCGCGGGATGGAGCAGTCTGGTAGCTCGTCGGGCTCATAACCCGAAGGTCGTCGGTTCAAATCCGGCTCCCGCAACCAACTTTTATCGCCAGTTATCACCTTATATTGACGCGGGATGGAGCAGTCTGGTAGCTCGTCGGGCTCATAACCCGAAGGTCGTCGGTTCAAATCCGGCTCCCGCAACCAATTCTTAGAGAAATCTCTAGTTATATTCTATTTTTAAGTTCAAAATCCATTCGACCTGCGGTCGTCGCCACGGCGTGTCGCGCTCACATCCGGCTCCCGCAACCAATTCTTAGAAAAATCTCTTGTTATATTCTATTTTTAAGTTAAAAATTCACTCGACTTACGGTCGCCACCACGGCGTGTCGCGTTCATACTCAAGCCTTTCAATGAATTACCCTGCGTTGTTTTAAATAAAACGCTATACCCCTTTTGACACTCTGTTGTCTTGCTACTGTGGCGTTTTATCAGCGTGAAATCATGTCTTTTTAGCTCCGGCAAAGCCGCATCCTACCTTGGCTCAAACGATTTTATTGGCGACCCCAAGATTTTCCTAATTTGATTGCATTTTAAGCGGTTTCTATGATGATGTTCGCCACAAGAGGTGATATACTCCCGCCGAATAATTTTTCGACCAATAGAGTAAAGCAATGGCAGATTTATCAAAATACAGAAATATTGGTATTTTCGCGCACGTAGATGCGGGTAAAACGACCACGACAGAGCGTATTCTGAAGCTCACCGGTAAAATTCACAAGACCGGTGAAGTACATGACGGCGAATCAACGACCGACTTCATGGACCAAGAAGCTGAGCGTGGTATTACAATCCAATCAGCAGCTGTAACATGTGAGTGGAAAGGTCACCGTTTAAACGTAATCGATACTCCTGGACACGTTGACTTCACAGTAGAAGTATATCGTTCACTTAAAGTACTTGACGGTGGTATCGGTGTATTCTGTGGTTCTGGTGGTGTTGAGCCGCAGTCAGAAACTAACTGGCGTTATGCGAACGAATCAGAAGTAGCACGTTGTATCTTCGTAAACAAACTAGACCGTATGGGTGCCGACTTCTACCGCGTTGTAGAGCAAGTGAAAAAAGTACTTGGCGCAAACCCACTAGTGATGACTCTTCCTATCGGTATCGAAGACCAGTTCTCTGGTGTTGTTGATGTACTTGAGAAGAAAGCATACGTTTGGGATGACACAGGTCTTCCTGAAAACTACGAAGTACAAGACGTTCCAGCTGACATGGTAGACAAAGTAAATGAGTATCACGAGATGCTTGTTGAAACTGCCGTTGAGCAAGACGACGATCTAATGGAAGCATACATGGAAGGTGAAGAGCCTTCTTTAGAGCAAATCAAAGCGTGTATCCGTAAAGGTACTCGTGATCTTGCGTTCTTCCCAACTTACTGTGGTTCAGCGTTCAAGAACAAAGGTATGCAGCTAGTGCTAGACGCTGTAGTTGATTACCTACCTTCACCAACAGAAGTAGATCCGCAGCCACTAACTGACAAAGACACTGGTGAGCCTACTGGTGAAGTTGCAACTGTATCTGCAGATGAGCCACTTAAAGCGCTTGCGTTCAAAATCATGGACGACCGTTTTGGTGCACTTACCTTCATCCGTATCTACTCGGGTCGCATGAAAAAAGGTGACACAGTACTTAACTCAGCAACAGGTAAAACTGAGCGTATCGGCCGTATGGTTGAGATGCAAGCTGACGAGCGTAACGAACTTACCGAAGCGCAGGCGGGTGACATCATCGCTGTTGTTGGTATGAAGAACGTGCAAACTGGTCACACATTATGTGATCCTAAGCACGAATGTACGCTTGAAGCGATGATCTTCCCTGATCCAGTAATCTCAATCGCTGTTGCACCTAAAGATAAAGGTGGTACAGAGAAAATGGGTATCGCAATCGGTAAAATGGTTGCAGAAGATCCATCTTTCCAAGTTGAGACTGATGAAGATTCAGGTGAAACCATCCTTAAAGGTATGGGTGAACTACACCTTGATATCAAAGTTGATATCCTTAAGCGTACTTACGGCGTAGACCTTATTGTTGGTCAGCCTCAGGTTGCTTACCGTGAAACTATCACCAAAGAAATCGAAGATAGCTACACGCATAAGAAGCAATCAGGTGGTTCTGGTCAATTCGGTAAGATCGATTACCGTATCAAGCCAGGTGAAGTAGGTTCAGGCTACAAGTTCAGCTCAAGCGTTGTTGGTGGTAACGTTCCTAAGGAATTCTGGCCAGCAGTTGAGAAAGGCTTCGCATCTATGATGGAAGAAGGTGTTCTTGCCGGCTTCCCAGTACTAGACGTTGAAGTTGAACTATTTGACGGTGCTTTCCACGCAGTTGACTCATCAGCTATCGCGTTCGAAATCGCTGCAAAAGGCGCATTCCGTCAGTCTATCCCTAAAGCGGGTGCACAACTTCTTGAGCCAATCATGAAAGTTGACGTATTCACTCCTGAAGACAACGTGGGTGACGTAATCGGTGACCTTAACCGTCGTCGTGGTATGATCAAAGACCAAGAAGCGGGCGGCATGGGCGTACGCATCAAGGGTGAAGTACCACTATCTGAGATGTTCGGTTATATCGGCCACCTACGTACTATTACTTCTGGTCGTGGTCAGTTCTCTATGGAGTTCTCACACTACGCACCTTGTCCGCAAAACGTTGCTGACGAAGTAATCGCTGCAGAAAAAGCGAAAAAAGAAGCGAAGTAATAGTCGCCTCTTCTAAGAAAAACCCAGGCTAGTGCCTGGGTTTTTTTATGCCTATTCCTCTGCTCCCGTATTCGCTGTCATATATTCATCATCTGTCCGTCAATAAATGGTTATATTTTAGAAACATTCGTTCCCTACAGTAACGACGCCAGTACAACCCTTGCTGGTACATATTTGTGGTTAAGAACAGCTTCTTAACAGCGCTAAATAATAAAACTCACGGGAACAAAAAATGAAAGTATCAAAGTTAGCCTTGGCGATGGCGGCAGCCTCGGCCATCTCCTCGCTGGTGTGCACACCAGTGCAGGCCGGAGTCTTGCCTGACGTTCAGACCAATAGTCAGTGGTATCAAACAGATAAGAATAAGCTCAACGAGAAGCAGCAATTGGCCAATCAGCAAAAACTGACTAAGGCCAAAAATGTGATTCTGTTTGTTGGCGATGGTATGGGGGTGTCAACACTCACAGCAGCTCGTATTCTACAGGGCCAAAATAACGGCAAAATGGGTGAAGAAGGTTACCTTAGCTTCGAGAAGTTTCCTTACTCGGCTCAGGTAAAAACCTATAATGTTGATGCACAAACCCCAGACTCAGCAGGCACCATGACCGCCATGGCGTCAGGGGTTAAAACTGATGTGGGTGTGATTGGTGTAGATGAAGATATCGAGCGCGGAAATTGTGCCACGGTAGCTGGTAATGAACTGATTACTGCTCTGGAGCTTGCAGAAATTCGAGGTTTAAGTACTGGTATCGTCAGCACCGCCCGTATTACCCACGCCACTCCTGCAGCAACCTATGCCAAATCAGCAGATCGTAACTGGGAAGACGTGTCAGACATGCCTGCGCAGGCAGTTGCGCAAGGGTGTGAGGATATCGCTACGCAATTGGTTAACTTTGAACAAAACCTTGAAGCGCGCTTTGCTGGTACTGACGTGGATGGTATAGAAGTGGTTATGGGCGGTGGCCGTCGTCACTTCCTACCGAAAGACGAAACGTATAACACTCTTGATGCCCGCAGCGCTATCGAAGGAGACCGCACCGATGGTCGTGACCTGACTCAGGAATGGCAACAAAAGTATGCCGATGGTGTCTACGTATGGGACCGTGCTGGCTTTGATGCTATAGCCGATGACGCTCAGCGGGTGTTTGGACTGTTCAATGAATCTCATATGCAATATGAAGCAGACCGAGGCAATGATCTTGCTGGTGAGCCTTCCCTATCGGAAATGACCGCTAAAGCAATATCTGTGCTTGATAATAACGATACAGGCTTTTTCCTCACGGTTGAGTCCGGGCGTATTGACCACGCTCACCACGCGGGTAATGCATACAATGCGCTGAACGATACAATCGAACTGGCTAATGCCGTGCAGTATGCCATCGAGAACACAAACCCCGAAGAAACATTGATTTTGGTGACGGCGGATCACAGCCACGTCTTTACCATTGCCGGTTACCCTAAACGTGGTAACCCTATTCTAGGTCAGGTAGTGGCGGTAGGGCAGCAGCAGCCGACGCTTGCAGCAGATGGTAAGCCTTACACCACGCTCGGCTATGCCAATGGCTTGGGCTTTCGCGACTTAGGCATGGAAACTAACGCTGATGCCAGCTACAGCGATGCGCCGCAAACCGGGCGTCAAAATCTGGCGGGTATCGATACCACCACCCCAGGTTTTCACCAAGAAGCAACCATTCCACTTAGCTCAGAGACACACGCAGGCGAAGATATTTCCCTTCATGCTATGGGTCCCAGCGCGCATCTAGCGCAGGGAGTGATTGAACAAAGCATGGTGTTCCACATTATCGACTCAGCCCTTGAGCTCACTAAGTAAGCAGGTATAACAATGAACAAGCTAAATATTCTTTCTCTTGCCGTGGTTGCGGCACTGGCGGGTTGCTCTGACGATGATGGCGCGCCGACTCTAACTGTTAACACCGACATAGCTGTGGGTGATAGTCAATGTATTAATGGTGGTGTCTACACTCAAGTGGGTGCCGATGACAATGGCAATGGCGAGCTTGATGGCGATGAAGTTGCAGCGCAAACGACCAATTGTAACCCGATTAAAACCACATTAGACGACGATGAGTTGGCTAACCTAACGGGCAACGCTTGGTTTAGCGATGCTCAGGATAAAGTCGCGCAGGCACAACAACGTGCCGAGCAGCTAAGCAGCAGTAATCAAAAAGCGAAAAACGTGATTCTGTTCGTAGGTGATGGGATGGGCATCTCCACGGTCACAGCTGCACGTATTTTAGCTGGGCAACTACAAGGAAAAATGGGTGAGGAGCACCAGCTGAGCTTTGAAACCATGCCCTATTCTGGCTTTGCTAAAACCTATAATGTTGATGCGCAAACTCCTGACTCAGCTGGCACGATGACCGCGATGGCGACAGGCGTTAAAACCGATGTGGGTGTGATTGGCGTGGCTGAAGGGATTGCCCGTGGTGATTGTGCATCGGTGTCCGGCAATGAGTTAGTAACCGCCTTAGAGCTGGCAGAAATCGCAGGTAAATCAACAGGAATTGTGTCAACCGCGCGGATCACTCACGCCACACCGGCTGCCACCTATGCCAAGTCGGCCGACCGTAACTGGGAAGACATCTCCGATATGCCTGCTGATGCGGTCGCTGCTGGGTGCGAAGACATTGCCTCGCAATTAGTTAACTTTGAGCCCAATCTGGAAGCGCGATTCGACGTCGATATTGATGGTATTGAAGTGGTAATGGGCGGTGGTCGTCGTCACTTCCTGCCAAAAGATGCCGCATTTAATAGCAATGATGCGCAAAGCAGCACCGAGGGTGACCGCACCGATGGTCGTGACTTAACGGCGCAATGGCAAGCGGCTTACCCCAATGGCACCTATGTGATGGATCAAGCGGGCTTTGATGCTATCGATCCTGCCAGCACTGAACGCATCTTTGCGCTATTTAACGAATCGCATATGCAGTATGAGCAAGACCGAAGCAATGATATCGCCGGTGAGCCGTCGCTGGCGGCGATGACGGAAAAAGCCATTGATGTTCTTGATAATAACGACGAGGGCTTCTTTCTGACTGTAGAGGCGGGTCGTATCGATCATGCTCACCATGCAGGTAATGCCTATAATGCGCTTCACGACACGGTGGAGTTGGCCGAGGCGGTGCAAGCCGCGATGGAAAAGACCAACACGGATGAGACCCTGATCATCGTAACCGCAGATCATAGCCATGTATTTACCATTGCTGGCTACCCTAAACGAGGTAACCCCATTTTAGGTAAAGTGGTTGCCGTTGGCAGCGACGAGCCTACCTTGGCAGCCGATGGTATGCCTTACACCACTTTGGGCTACACCAATGGCAACGGCTTTAAGAACCTTGGCGCACAGACCAACGCTGATGCTGGCTACAACGGTGAGATTGTCACTGGTCGTGTGGATTTGAGCACCATTGACACCACCACAGCTGGATTCCACCAAGAAGCGCTGGTGCCACTTAGCTCAGAAACTCATGCGGGTGAAGATGTGGGTGTGTATGCCCAGGGTCCTGGAGCCCACCTAGTGACCGGAACTAATGAGCAAAACTATATCTTCCACGTGATTAATCACGCTGCAGATTTAGTGAGTAAAGCAGAAGCCAAGCTAGGTAATTAATCACCTAAGGTCGAGGGCATAGGTTGCTATGTCCTTGGCCCTAAGTGGAGGATAAAATGATGAAGTATGTCAAATTAGCCACGTTGGCAGTCGCCATGTGTAGTGCCAGTGTGTATGCGCAACAGCAATGCCAAGCGAATGCGCAGGTGTTAAAAGCCAATTATATACAGCAGCAAGGCGTTCAAGAAGAGCAGCTATTTTCGCTTTGGCGGCTGCATGATCAGGTAGCGCATCAGGCTAACAGCCAGGGGGTCGTTGAGCTCTGGCAACGCCTATCTAATCAGCAAGTGCGGCCTATTCGTTATTTTGAGCACTACCAAAGAGGCATTGAGTACCAACCTGGTGAGCTAAAAGAAGGCGGGCAACCAGTCAGTTGGTCACAAAAGTATCAGTTAGTGCACAGTGACCTACTTTCACAATCGCCATCACGTACGCAAGGTGAGGGCTGCGGCCAAGAGCAGCACTTCGAACGCCAGCAAAATGGCTATAAAATGACCCTGGTGTGGCTGCCAGCATTGCAGCTGGTCAAGCAGCTTGTGGTGGCACGTGAAGACGCTGACCATCAAGACAGGTGGCAACAAATAAGCAGACTAACGTTGCAAAGTTACCAGCTTAACCCGCAACAAGTGCAGCAACAATTTGCTCATTGGGACCGTTATCAAACTACGGACTATGCCGATGTGGGCGATAATGAACATGATCCATTTTTGGCGAAAATGATAAACCAGGGCTTTATTGAGCACGGTGCATCAGGGTTTTATCACAGTGATGGCCAAGCTATGTCAGGCGGCCACCACCATTGATCATGTAGATATTTAGGATAATTTGTCGCGACCAACCAAGCAGTGCCTATAATAAAATGATTTGTGGTGTGCTGGAGAGAGCATGAGTCGCGGCTGCCTATTTCTTGCCTTGTTGTTTCTAATTTCACCTTGCCAAGCCGAGCGGGTGGTTATTGCTGCTGAAGACGCATGGACTCCGTATGCTAATGCCGATGGTACGGGCATGGCGAATGATATAATCACGGCCGCTTTTGCAGCGGTAGACGTGTCAGTCGACTACCATATTTACCCTTATGCGCGGGTGCTGCATTACCTCGATACCGGTGCCTATGTAGCGGGGTTCAATGTGCCTATCGATGCTATCAGTAAAGAAAAGTACTTACTCGGTAGTACACCTCTTTATAAGGCTTATTCTGCGTATTATCACAATACCCAACGGGCTCTGAAAATTACTAATCGTGCGCAGTTTAATGGCGAGTTAGTAGGTGTTGTCAGAGGGTATGGCTATGGCGACCAGTTTCTTGCTTTGGTGGCCGAACATAAAGTGGTGGCGGCGTATGCCAACTCCGATTTACCTAACATGCGAAGGCTGATGTTAGGGCGCTTAGACAGTGCGCTTATTTTCATTAAATCAGCAAATTATCTACGTCGTACCCAAGGGATTAGCGATAATATTCAAGTGGCATTTATTAATGAAGGAACCGATATCTTTCTTGCTTTTTCTCCCCATCACCCAGATGGCGAGCGGCTGCAAAAGTTATTTGAACAGGGGCTAAAAAAGATAATCGAGAATGGCGCTCGTGACGCCATTCTCGCTCGGTATTAAACCCTATTAGTCGGCTTTAACCGCACGGTAGCGTAACGTGACATTACCGTAGGGCAGAGGGCCAAGAATACGGGCTTTCCACTTTCCAGCAGCAGGGTTATCAAAGTGACATTGCTCTGCAGTCCCCCAGTTACGTGAGGCACAATCGGCACGGAAAATAGACGGGCGACGTTGGTGGCTAACGTACAGGTCAACTTGACCCCAGCCACCCACGAGCTCGATATCTAGCGTTTGGTAACCCTCTGGTAAGTCGATAGTAAAGTTGCGAGGCCAAAACCATCCACTAAGGCCAGTAAACTCGCCCACAAGCTCTTCGGGCTCAGATTGCTCGGCAGCAATGGCGACGATGACAGGGTCATGATCTGAGGCGCGGTATGCATGCTCGGCATACAAGCTGGCCTGCTGTGCCTGGGTTTTGTACTCTAAGTTGTAGTCTAACACCCGAGGCTCATCAGCATTAATATGCCAATCGGTAGCAGCGACCACTTTGTTCATAAGGCTGGGTGATGCCAAAGCGTGGTCTAAGCTGCCTAAGCGGCCTTGGAAGTTATATGAGTAACCCAACGTATTGCCTTCCAGCGTAGGAATGACATTGGCAAATCCGGCGTCGGCAAAGGTTTGTATGGGGTCTTCCTGCGCATAAGCATTCATATCACCGACAATGATCACATCGTCATCAGCCACACCAGTGGGTTGGCTCGCTAACCATGAAGCGAACTGCTCGGCACCGGCTACGCGCGTTGCGTTATAGCAGGCTTGACCATCATTTTGGTCTTGATCGAGCCCTTCGGCACGGCTACAGCCACCTTTGGATTTTAAGTGAGCGACAGCAACGGTTAACACTTCATCACTTTCAATATCACGGAAGCTCTGTGCGATCGCCGCGCGGTTACCATAGGATAAGGCGTCTTCATCATTGATGCTGGCTGTGCCAACTTCTTGTACGCGGTCGCTACGGTAAATGAGCGCGGTGGTAATGGCGTCGGTGCCAACCTCGGCTACGGCAAAATCAACGAAGGCATATTCGCCGTTATCGGTTGCATCGTTCAGTGCAGTGACTAACGAACTTAGAGCACTGAACTCGCCAAAGCCATCGTTTTCAATTTCCATTAAGCCAACAATGTCGGCATCCATGGCGGTGATGGCGGTAACGAGCTTTTGCTCTTGGCGAATAAATTCTTGCAAATCATCGGCGCCGCGAGAGGTAGGAAAGCCGCCTTGCTGGCCATCACCATTGAAGTAGTTTAAGACATTAAAGCTAGCGATTTTAATATCGCCCTGCTCATTGAGTACGGGTGCTTCAGTGCGAGGGTTGCTGGCAGTGAATTGTACAGCCGTGGTTGGATGTAAGCGGTAGCGATCAAAACCATAACCTAGTACCCCAGTGAGGCCTTCTATACTATCGCCTAAGCGCACGGTATTGTAGGCGTCCAGTCCAGCTCCAGGATAAGGAATCACTTCAGGGTTTTGCTGTGTTGAGCCATCATCAAGTAATAACTGTTTTAGCTGGTTTTGCGCTTCTAGCGCATTGGCGGCATCACCTGGTAGCGCCACTTGGGTGCCTTGATATAAGCGCTCTGTTGCTAGGCCAAGCTCTCCATAGCGTGCCAAATTATAGCTATCTATTACGTACATTGGCTGGGCGACACTGATGAGCATGCCTTCATAGGCTTCAAGCTCGTCGATATTGTCAACCGGTAGCGTGATTTCAGTGATATCAGCTTGTGCAGTACCACAACTCTTCAGCGCCGTCACATTCTTTAATTGTGTGGCGCCGTAGTATTCATCAACGGTGGCTTGAAGTCGTACACGGTCGCCGACATTAACGTCATCATCACTGTGATAAACAAAAATACCTTCAGAGGTGAGGGGATCATTATCAGCGTTGAGTGATGCTAAGAAAAAGCCATTAAGGGCGTCACTTTGTTGGTAATCAGCACTGACCACCGCTTCGACAATAACTTGTTCGCCTTGCAGGGGACTGGCCATGCCTGGCCCTTGGATTTCGCTAATGGTAGTGGCTGGATCAGCACATGTGAGCTCGGGGGTTGGCTCTGGATCAGGGTCGACTGGGCCGGAACCTCCTTGGTAGGTGCCCAGATCACTGAAATCGTCTTGCTCATAGCCAGTAAAGAAGTCGCTAGGGATATAGGCGGTGTCTAGGGTGGTGCGAGCACCGGTGCCATCAATACGGCGCAGGGTATTATTTTGCGTAGAGGTGAGCCCTTCACCCCATTGCGAACCTGGATCGAGGCCAACCTGACCAAGGCTATCAATGACGTCACCCTGTTTACGAAGCACAATGGCATCATCGCCGTTGAACCAACCACCGCCTGCAATTTGATCAGCGACTGCTAGAATTGCAGAATCTGCTGATTCATGTGCGGCAACAAAAACGCCTTCAGCTGCCAGTGAGCCTGAGAGATCGAGAGTATAACCAGCCGTAGTGCTGCCGTTAAAGTAAAACTCAATACTATATTGGCTTAAATCGACTGACTCTGAATTGGGGTTATAAAGCTCGATGGCTTTATTATTGCTACTGCCTTCGACATATTCTGATATTAAGATATCTGCTTGAGCGCTGAGCGATGCCAATGAGGCCGCCACCGCTAGAGCGATAGGTGTGACTGTGTTTTTCATTAGATAGCTTCCCGTGTATTGTTATTTATCCCTAAAGGGGGACATATTATGCCCCCAATAAGTTACACGAAAATTTCAAGTTGTTAACTTGTTAGCGCTTTTTATCAGAAAAAAGTTGGGTGTTAAGCTTAAGATTCGTTAAGCCACTGCGCCGCGCGTTTAGCAAAATAAGTGAGAATACCGTCAGCTCCTGCACGTTTGAAGGCAAGTAAAGACTCCATAACAATGGCTCTTTCTTCTAACCAGCCGTTTTCAATAGCAGCCATGTGCATGGCGTATTCACCACTGACTTGATAGGCGAAGGTAGGCACGGAAAACTCATCTTTAACGCGTCGAACAATATCTAGGTAGGGCATGCCTGGTTTCACCATGACCATATCAGCGCCTTCTTGTAAATCCAGCGCGACTTCTCTGAGAGCCTCATCGGAGTTTCCAGGATTCATTTGATAGGTCTTTTTATCAGCCCCTTTGAGGTTACCCGCTGAGCCGACCGCATCGCGAAATGGGCCATAATAGCTTGACGCATACTTGGCAGAATAAGCCATAATTTGGGTATTGATCAGGCCTTGCTCTTCTAGCGCCTCACGAATAGCGCCGATACGACCATCCATCATATCTGAGGGGGCAACGACATCGGCACCCGCTTGGGCGTGTGACAGCGCTTGTTTCACCAACACCTCGGTGGTGATGTCATTGATAACATAGCCTTGCTCGTCAATGATGCCGTCCTGACCATGCACGGTGAAGGGGTCCAAGGCAACATCGGTGATCACCCCGAGCTCAGGCAGTTCGCTCTTCAAAGCGCGCACCGTGCGTTGTGCTAACCCCTCTGGGTTATAGGCTTCTTCGGCATGCAGCGATTTCTTTTCACTGGGTGTGACTGGAAATAGGGCAATAGCGGGTACACCTAAAGCGACCAACTCTTTGGCTTCTTCAATCAATAAGTCGATGGACAAGCGCTCAACGCCAGGCATAGATTCAACCTGTTCGCGGCGGTTTTTGCCTTCCAAGACAAACACTGGATAAATTAAGTCATTAACGCTGAGCTCATGTTCTTGAGTTAAGCGTCTAGAGAAGTCATTTTTACGTAAACGACGCATACGCGTATAAGGAAACAGGTCGAGTCCTGATTGGGCCATAATGCTCTCCTAAGGCAAAGATTGTGAGCTAATTACTTGATTACGACCATGCGCTTTAGCATGGTATAGCGCCTCATCCGCCATATGGGTGATGTCGCCAGCGTGAGCGGTGGTTTCCCCGTAAGCGGTATGCACGCCAATACTAACAGTTAATGAAAATTGGTGCTCTGAGAATTCAACCTGTTGTTGACCTACCTCAGTGCATACTTCTTCGCCCAGCTTGAGGGCGCCCTCGTGCGTGGTATTGGGTAAAATAACGGCAAACTCTTCACCGCCGTAGCGGCACACATGGTCAAATGGGCGGCGTAAACAGGCTTTGATAGTTTGTGACACCAATTTAATAGCTGCATCGCCAGCGGGATGACCATAGCTATCGTTGACCTTTTTAAAGTGATCTATGTCTATCATTAGCAGGCTCAATGGAGCGTCATCCCGTTGTGAGCGCCGTAACTCATGCTCTAAACGCTTATCGAAAAAGCGGCGATTTTTGACACCCGTTAATGGGTCCTCGTTATTAATGCGCTCTAGCTCTGTGTTCTTTTCTTCTAATTCCCGTAGGGTAATTTGTAGCTCTATGGTGCGCTCTTCTACTTTATTTTCTAGTTCTTCTTTAGTTTGTTCCTCTAGTGCCAGCTGCTGAGCCAGTAATTGGTCTCGTGTTTGCTGCTCCGCCAGTGCTTGTTGCTGCGCGCGCATGCGTTCACTGTGCTGGCTTAACAAGTTGCGAATAACTACAAAACAGACAAGTAAGGCACTGCTCGCAGGGGGCAAGAAAAGCCACCAACTGGTTTTGTTAATCGGCAATGCGAAACCAAAATAGTTGAGACAAAAATAGCCCATCAGCGCGAGTAACATCAGATTGGCAATACTGAGTACCCATAACTGTTTTTGTTGCTTACGATACCCCTGCCAAGCACTATAGGCCGTGCCGAATAAACAAAATAAGGTACTCGCAACAACTACGATAGGGTCGGCAATAGCGGCAGGTAATAGGTTTGGAAGTAGGGCGATAGCCACAGTAATGAGCATGACTGTAATCACCGTTTTACGTTTGACTGGCGCTATCAGTGTTTGATTCAAAGCAACTAAGAGGCTTGGTGCAGCCATCAGTAGTAGGGGCAGCACCGCCGTTTGTAGCCAAGGTGTATCAGGGTGCAAATAGCGATAGCCATAGCCAAATATGTAAATACCTATCAGTGCCAAAGCACTAATGTATGCCGAGGCCAATAAAAAGCGGGCTTGTCGTGACAGAATAAAAAAGAATAAGGTGGTCAATATCAGCGTTGCCGCGAGGCCCATCACCGCCCCGAATAGGCTATTGAAGCTGCTTTTGTATTCAAAGTAGCTCTTCAGAGTATGCACCTGAACCGGCATTCTAAAGCCGTCACTGGCGATCACCTCGATGTAGACCCAGTGCTCCCCAGGGCTACGGGTATCAATATAAAAGGACAGTGATTCATCTTTAAAAAGTCGATCTGCACTATCAACTTGACTACCTATAGTACGCGTATTGATTAGCTTATTATCACGTAAATGAAACGCTTTGAGGCTGTCTATTAATGGGTTATCAATGGCAATAATATACACGCTGGGTGGGTGTTGGTGAGAGCTTAAATTCACCCGCAGCCAGCCATAACGCACTTTGTTGCCCAAGTTGATAAATGGCTTATTAAGGGGTTGCCAATGGGGTGAATTTTGCGCTGTTGCTAAGGAGTCTACTTCGGTATTGATACTCATGCTTGAGGCGAGCGCTGAGCACGACCACAGCAGCATCATCGCCCAAGCAAGCACACGCATAACTAACGCAGCTCCACATTAAACAATTGGCTAAAATTATGTTTGGTCTGCGCGATGATTTCTGCCTCAGTGCATGCGTAGCGTTGAGCTAAGTGGGTGACTACGTAGCCAAGGTGATGGGGTTCACAGCGCCGTGACTTTGGTTTTGGCCGTATTGTCCGAGGCAAGAGGTAAGGAGCGTCAGTCTCAACTAGTAATCGCTCCCTAGGAATATGCGCCAAGGCTTCATTGAGCGCTTGCGAGCGACGTTCATCACATACCCAGCCTGTGATCCCTAAATACAGGCCCAACTCAAGATAGTGCTGAGCCTGTTCAGTATTGCCGGTAAAGCAGTGCACAATTCCACGCGGTTGGTACTCTCGCAGCAGTGCTAGCATATCCGCACTGGCATCACGTTCATGTAAATACACGGGCAGCGCTAATTCATTTGCCAAAGCTAGCTGGCGAGCAAAAATCTCGCGCTGTACAGGTCGCGGTGAAAAGTCGCGGTTGTAGTCGAGGCCGCATTCACCAATAGCCAGTACTTCACTTTGACTGGCTAGCTGGGCGATAACTTGCTCGAACTCGGCGCTTGCATCTTTTGCATTGTGGGGATGAATACCGGCGGTGCAAAACAACTGATGGCGACGTGCCAGCTCAACTGCATGCTGGCTATCGCGCTCGTCACAACCAATCACTACCATATTGGTGATACCTGCGTCGCGCGCACGAGCAACCACAGCGTCAGTATCTGCTGCAAATTGGCTGCTTGTGAGATTAACTCCGATATCTATCATGGCAGCTACTTAATTAATGCGTTTAACACGGATAGACTTATTTGCACCTTGTTTTTTCAGTAGGAAAGAGTTGAACATGCCACGGCTAATAATCACTGTATCATTGCTATTCAAACGAAAATGTTCGGTGCCAATTTGGCGCCATTTTTGGCCGTTGTCGAGAGTCAGGATAAGCTCGCCATAAGGGGCTTCATCAACTTGGCTTACACGCGCGCGAAGCTCGTTATTATCGTCTTTTTGTTCTTTTTCTTTTTTATGCTCTAGGCCAAAATCTGCTTTATTGGCTTTGCTATGTTTTGCTGGCGCACCGGCAACACTTGCGGCTTGCGCTTTTTTATTACTTTGCGGTGCAGCGTTGGTGTTTTTCACTTCGCCTTTAGGCATGGTGTCAATAGGTTTGCCGGCCATGATGTTGTCGTAGCACAGCAGGCGACGAAAATCATTTTCAATAAAGCTACAGGCCTTTAGCGCTTGAATATTCACGCCGTCATTGGCTATGGCTGCGGGAGAAAGTGTTCCCACCCAAGCGGTGAGCACGGCTGATACTAAATATTTTTTCATTGTTTTTCTTCCTGTGGTGATTTAGCGCTATAAAAGGCGGCCAAAATCAGGCCGAGCTCAAATAATAACAGCATCGGTAAGGCGAGCAAGGTCTGTGATAACACGTCGGGGGGCGTTAGAAACATCGCGACCACAAAAGCCCCAACCACGATATAAGGGCGCTTTTGCTTTAAACTTGCGGTGGTCGTTGCCCCACTCCAACAAAGCAGCATGATGGCTACCGGGATTTCAAAGGCAATACCAAAGGCGAAAAATAGCTTTAATGCAAACCCTAAATAGCTGCTGATGTCTGGCGTCAGCGTCATAACCTCAGGGCCAATACCGGTAAAGAAGCTGAGTACGATGGGGAGGACAACGAAGTAACAAAAAGCGATACCACCGTAAAAAAGTAAGACGCTTGAAAGCAAGATAGGGATCAGCATGCGCTTTTCGTGTTGATACAGTCCCGGCGCAATAAAAGACCATACTTGATGCAAGATAAAGGGGATGGCAGCAAATATGGCAACAAAAAGTGTAAGCTTAAAAGGCGTAAAAAACGGTGCGGTAACATCGGTGGCGATCATCTGACTGTTTGCTGGCAAATGTGCAAGCAGAGGCGCTGCAACAAAGGCGTAAATGTCGTTAGCAAAATACACGAGCGCAACAAACACCAACAATACGCAAAGCAATGAGCGCATCAAGCGATTACGTAATTCGACCAGGTGGGCAATAAAGCCGCTCTGTTGGGGTTCACTCATCTTTGTTACTGCTGTCTTTTTTTGGTGCGTTGTCATAACTGCGAGTGACTGATTGCGCCGCTTTATGCAGCTCTGCCACCGAGTCTTTTACATCGTCAGGAAGGTTTTCCATATTTTGCTGCTCAGCCTTTTTAAGGTTCTGATGTAGCTCATGTACACGCAGTTCCTCGTTGACCTGTGCAGAAATATTGTTGGCCATGCCTTTGGCTGTTTTTACCCAGCGGCTTACCGTTCGAATGGCCACAGGTAAGCGTTCGGGGCCAAGGACAATAAGACCTACTACGAACACCACCAATAATTCCCACATGCCCATGGGTGGCTACACCTTATCTTTGTCTTTTTGACTAGGGTTTTCTTCAGCCTGTTGTTTCGATTCAGAAATTTTAGCGTCATCTGATTTTGCATCGGGCTTATTATCGTCATCCGATACCGCTTTTTTAAAGCCTTTTACAGCATTACCCAAGTCACCGCCTATATTACGCAGCTTTTTAGTGCCAAAAAGTAGCACGATGATCGCCAATACGATCAACAACTGCCAAATACTAATACCGCCAAAACCCATAACTGTCTCCGAAATGTCCTACTAAACTGTGGCGAAGTATACCGCGCACAAAGATGATGTCATAGTGCTGTTAGCCTTTACGCCAAGCAGCAAACAGCGCTGCAAACCCGGCGACGGCACTGACTGCTGAAAATACAGGATGTTGCGCCAGCGCGACTAAACAAGCAACGATCAGTCCTGTGCAGCCAGCTAACGCTAAAATAATCGCTTTGTGATTGGTTGCTGGTGGCGCAGGAGGATGCTGTTGACGCCTCAAATTATGGTAGATCAGATCCGGTAGCTCAGGAAACTTCTCTGCCCAAAATGGTAAGTTGGCGTACATTTGTTTGGCGACCGCCCAAGGCCCTACTTGTTGTTTAACCCAGTCTTCTAAGAAGGGTTTGGCGGTTTTCCACAGATCTAGCTGAGGGTAAAGCTGCCGCCCTAATCCTTCGACATAAAGCAGTGTTTTTTGCAGTAGTACGAGCTGTGGCTGCACTTCCATATTAAAACGTCGAGCGGTATTGAATAAATTAACCAATACATGACCAAACGAAATTTCCGCTAGCGGCTTGTTAAATATGGGCTCGCAAACAGTGCGAATAGCGAATTCAAACTCTTCAATACTGGTATCGGCAGGGACCCAGCCAGAATCCACATGCAGCTCAGCAACCTTACGATAATCACGATTGAAAAAGGCGATAAAGTTTTCCGCTAAATAGCGTTTATCTTCTTTATTTAAGGTACCAACAATGCCACAGTCGATGCCGATATATTGCGGGTTGTGAGGGTTATCAAAGGAAACAAAAATATTGCCAGGGTGCATATCCGCATGGAAGAAGCTATCGCGAAAAACTTGCGTAAAAAAGACCTCAACGCCACGTTCTGCCAATAACTTCATATTGGTACCTTGCTTTAATAAGGCATCGGTGTCGGATACGGGAATGCCATATATACGTTCCATAACCAGCACATTGGTGCGGCTAAAGTCGCTATACACAAAGGGGATATAAAGTGATTCCGAGTCTTCAAAATTACGTCGTAGCTGAATCGCATTGGCGCCTTCGCGCATCAGGTCGAGTTCATCGAGAAGGGTTTTCTTATACTCCTTAACAACCTCCACCGGACGTAAACGGCGGCCTTCTTTAAGCAGTTTGGCGACAACTCGGGCGCATTGCTGCATCAGCGCTAAATCGGCATCTATTTGCTTTTTGATGTTAGGACGAATGACTTTAACGACCACATCTTGGTGGTCACCGTCGTTGTCAATGAGAGTGGCCGTATGCACCTGCGCAATTGATGCGGAAGCCAAGGGAGTCACATCAAACTCACTGAACACGTCGCTGATATCATTAACTTCCAGTGCTTGCTCGATAATGGCTTTGGCCTGATCACCTGCAAAAGGAGGAACTTGGTCTTGTAGCAGAGCCAGCTCACTGGCGATTTCCGGTGGTAGCAAGTCGCGACGGGTAGAGAGCATTTGCCCAAACTTAATCCACACCGGCCCTAATGTTTGTAGCGCTAAACGTAAACGCACGCCTGCGGGTTTATCCTTATGGCGATTACGTAACCAAAAAATACTGCGTCGAGCCAATTTGGCAAACCAAGGAAGCATCTGCTGTGGCAGCAGTTCATCGATGCCATACTGCAATAAGGTTTTAGTGATGAAATACAGTCTTGCCGCAGACAAAGGGCACCTCTTTACTGTGTTTGCTGAACGTGCGTCAACAACGCATCTATACGTTGTTCAAGATGCTGGACGTCGGATTTTAGCTGGCGACTCTGGCGCGTGAATTGTTCTAATTCTAGCGGGTGAATACTCACTTTAAGCTCATCCTGCAAGAGCGTGAGCACGATATGGTCGAGTTTAGTGAGGCTCTGCTGAGCTTGCGCTTTACCTCTACTGAGAGTTTGCCATAGCAACTGTGCTGGAGCATCACCGATATATTTAGACCAGTGCTCGGGCCAATCAATATCCAAATCATTAAAGGCTTGGCTGTAGGCTTGGGCCAGATGAATATCGCCTTCAAGGTCGAGCTTATCTTGGCGGATAAGCTGGGTGAGCAAAGAGGGATCCTTTAGCTTCATTAATGTATCAGTATCAGCGCTAATAAAGCATTGGTGTTGCTCGGGTGCTTCATTATGGGCTTGCAGCATTAGCCCTGCATCACCATAGTGAACACTTACATACTGCTGCCAGTCACGAATGTGCAGTACCAGCACTTGAGTGTTTATCTGTTGCAGCCTTTGCTGCAACTGCGGATCAAGCAGTATCAGTCGGTTAGCCAGCTTTTCAGCGCTGGCTACAGCAAAGTGAGAGAGCATATTTGCCTCTTAAAATTTAAAGCCACGGTGGAGGGCAACAATGCCCCCGGTCATATTTTGATAACTGGTTTGCTCAAAGCCCACTTCTTTCATCATGGCTTCCAAGGTGTCTTGGTCCGGGTGCATACGGATTGATTCTGCTAGATACTTGTATGACTCACTGTCATTGAGTACCGCTTTACCGACCTGCGGTAAAATGTTGAATGAGTACATATCATACAGCTTAGTAAGCACTTCATGTTCAGGCTTGGAAAACTCAAGAATCAGCAATCGTCCACCGGGTTTTAATACGCGAAACATCGAAGCGAGGGCTTTGCTCTGATCAGTCACATTACGTAAACCAAACGCAATGGTGATCACATCTATGCTGTTATCGGGAAATGGCAGCGCTTCGGCGTTCATTTGTACATATTCAATATTGCTGACTAGGCCTCGGTCGCGCAGTTTATCGCGACCCACTTTAAGCATCGAGTCATTGATGTCGCCGAGAATCACCTTGCCAGTCTCTCCCACTAGTTGGCTAAACTTAGCGGTTAAATCGCCCGTACCACCGGCCAAATCTAGTATGGTTTGCCCTTTGCGGGCTCCTGAACTGGCAATGGTAACCCGTTTCCACAAGCGGTGGATGCCAAAAGAGAGCAAGTCATTCATTAAATCGTATTTGGCAGCAACAGAGTGGAAAACATCCGCTACGTGGTTAACTTTGTCGCTTGTAGCAACCGTTTTATAGCCAAAGTGGGTGGTTTTTTGCTCAGCTTCTTTCATCTAATTTAAGCCCAGAGGGAGAGTTTGTCATAGTGTACTTGAGGCCCTGTAACAGCTCAAGGATTAAGCCGTTTTTAGCAAGCGCAGAAGCTAATGAGTGGATGAGACGAGGGCGCTAAAGTTAGGTTCTTGCTGGCGATGTATGGTTTGGCATTGAAACGCCACACCAGGGAGCTGTTTACCACTGCGTGAACTTACAAAGCGAAGCTTACTGATACCGGCTTGTACTTTTTCGGCAATGAGGTCCACGGTTTGTGCCTCGACGTCGGCCATCATAATGGTAAATTGCTCATTTTGGGTGCGCCCGCAAAAACCACTTTCTTTGACATATTTGTCTATTTTGGTGGCCACTTTTTCGAGCATTAAATTACCAATGCTGTCGCCGTAGTCATGACAAAACTGTTGATAGTTTTCGACATCAATACGGATCAAAGAGATTTGATGCTGCTTCTTGGCCCAATACTGAAATTTTTTATCGAGGTAATGACGGTGATAAAGGCCGGTGAGTGGGTCGAGATGGTGTTTGTCTTTAAGGCGTTTTAGTTGCGATTTAGTACTAAGGTATTGCTGTTTTATTTGTTCCAGTAGTTGCTTAAACTTTTGCATTTGCCCTTTTAACACTAGGGTATGCTCGGCTAACTTACGCAGCTGGTGTCGGCTTTTATCAACATCATGTTCATCTAAAGCGCGAGCACAACGATCAATTTCGAGGTGGTAATGGTCGATGTGTTTTTGATTGCTTTTGCTATTGCGCTCTAGATTACCTATCAATTCGCTAATACGTTCAACCATAGCGGTCTGCTTTTGATGATCCGGTGTGAGATGTTGTATATACAACTCTTCCATTAACACTGAGTCAATGATGCGGCCTTCGGTTACAGCAGCTTGTAAGGCCTCACTCAGTGCACTTTCGCCTTCACTCACATGCTGGTATAGCACATGGTAATTTAAAGGTGTTGGCGGCAGCGCATGCAGTTCCAGCAAATGACAGACTTGGGTCATTTTCTCTTGCGCGTTGGCCATGGAGTCATGGAACATCATAATCACAATCACCAGGTTGAAATAGAGGTGCAGCCAATCCTAGCTTGCTTATACATCCCTTGGCGGTATTAAAAAGCAAATTGTTCTCTTTTGGAATACTCTGGTTACATAATTGCGACCAAGCGCCCACTTTATGCGCAGAACCGACATTTGGACGCTGGTCGCAAGCGGTTGGCTCGCGCGCTGTGGTAGGCTAGAGTATGGCGAAATGCACAATCAATGAGAATAAAGCATGAACCTAGGAACACATATTAAGCAACTGGCATTGGCCTGTGCGATTCCCCTTGCTTTGGGTGGCTGCGCAAGCTCAGCACACAAGACCAATACCAATAACCAGTTCACCACATTGGCTGAGCAGGTTGTCAGTTATCGAGAAAACGTCAACCCGTATAAGCAAGAGGTTGACGGGTATTTGCTCCCCAATTTATCGCCTGAATTCTTAGAGCAGCAATACCAAGATAAAACAGCATTATTGAATAAGCTTAAAGCTATCGATAAAAGCACGCTCAGTGAAGAGAATCAGATCAATCTGCAAATTTTGACTGCGCAGGTGCAAAACAGTGTCGATGAGTATGTGTTCAATACGCACTATATGCCCCTTACCTCCGAATATGGTTTTCACTCATCCTTGTCATTTATGGTGCAGCGTGGAGATTACAGTTCTGCTCAAGGGTTTGAAACCTACTTAGCGCGCCTGCGCCAAGTGCCTCGGTTCTTTGAGCAAAACATCTATTGGATGAAAAAAGGGCTCGAAACAGGGTTAACGCAACCTAAAGCCGTGCTTGCCGGCTATGAGGAGTCGATAAGCGCGTACTTGGTCGATGATGTCACCGAGTCTGCATTTTATGCCCCTTTCAAGCGTAACACCGCAGGGGTGAGTGATGAGGCCTTTGCTGAGCTGCAAGCGCAAGCTAAGCGCGTTATCGGTGAACAGGTATTGCCAGCATACCAAGGCTATTACGATTTCTTTACGCAAACCTATCAGCCAGGTGCACGTGAATCGATAGGGATTTCTGAAGTGCCAAATGGCAAAGCTTATTATGCTAATCGAGCGCGTCATTACACCACCACGCAGATGACTGCGAAAGAAATTCATGAGCTCGGTCTGCAAGAGGTGGCTCGTATTCGCGGCGAAATGCAGGCGATTATTGATGATTTAGGATTCGAAGGCAGTTTTGCTGAGTTTATTGAATTTTTACGTACCGACCCACAATTTTACGCTAAGACACCGGAAGAGCTATTGAAAGAAGCCTCATTCATCGCCAAAAAGATGGATGCGCAGCTGCCTAAACTATTCAAGCAGTTACCACGCAAACCTTACGGTGTCGCTCCGGTGCCAGCGAGTATTGCGCCAAAATACACCACAGGTCGTTATGTGGGGGCAAGCAAAGAGGATGAGCCTGGTTACTATTGGGTTAATACCTATGCACTGGATAAGCGGCCATTATATGTTTTAGAAGCTTTGACCCTACACGAAGCCGTACCGGGTCACCATCTACAAATTGCCCTCAATGCTGAGCTTGATTACCTACCTAGCTATCGACGCGACGCCTATTTATCGGCCTTTGGCGAAGGTTGGGGGCTGTACAGTGAGTATTTAGGCTTAGAAGCGGGCTTCTATCAAGATCCATACAGTAATTTTGGTCGTCTCACTTATGAAATGTGGCGCGCAGCGCGTTTAGTGGTTGACACAGGCATGCACATGTTCGGTTGGAGCCGTGATAAAGCGCTGAACTTTATGCGTGATAATACCGCGCTGTCGCTGCATAATGTGAAAACCGAGACTGATCGCTATATCTCATGGCCGGCCCAGGCGCTGTCATACAAAATTGGTGAGCTCACCATTAAGCGCTTGCGCGCTAAAGCGGAAAACGCTTTAGGCCATGATTTTGACGTGCGCGAGTTCCACTATCAGGTCTTGCGCCATGGCTCAATTCCTCTTAATGTACTGGAACAACAAATAGATAACTATATCGACGAGGCACTTGCTAACAACCAAAACGGTGCCAAAGCGAAGTAAGGGAAGGGCGCAACTGCGCCCATAAGTATACTAATAAGGCGAGCTATGCCGATTATTTTAAAGCGTGTGCTACTGACGATACGCAATCATATTGACCAACTTAGTTGGCAGGTTGTGGTGTTTGTCACCTTGGCACATATGGCACTCACTTGGGTGCTATTGTCAATTGCTGGGGAGCATGCGCTTACCTCTGCGAATACCTTTTTTTATTATTATGTCGTGACTACCTCAACGGTGGGTTACGGCGACTTTAGTCCGACTACAGAGATGGGCCGCTTATTGGTGGCTTTGGTTCAGATCCCCTTCGGTTTGGCCTTGTTCGGCATGTTGCTGGGTAAAGCAGGGCAGTCCATCACACATTTAATAAGGCGCGCTATGACAGGTGAAAAAGACGTGACTCATTTTGCTAATCACATCATTATTTTTGGTTGGCACCCAGTGCGCACCAGAAAAATGGTGCGCTATATTCTTGCTGATGAAAAGCGGGTAAAGCGTGAAATTGTACTCGCGGTAACCGATGATATGGAGCATCCGTTTTTCTCCGAGCCCGATGTCAGCTTTGTTAAGCTCAGTAGTTACACCGATGAAGAGCAACTTAAACGCGTAGGCATTGCCACAGCAGATAAAATAATTGTTGAGGGAGCCGATGATAACCAAAGCTTCACTACGGCGCTAAAGATTAGCAAGCTGGTAAAGGAAAGTGCCCATATTTGTGCTTATTTTGACGATGAAAGCAAGGCACAGATGCTAGGTGAGCATTGTGCTAATGTGGAGTGCAGCTCTAACCGCACAGCGGAAGTTTTAGTGCGCTCTATGGAAGACCCAGGGGCGAGTCGGGTGCAACAGGAAATTATGTCTAGCCTGCATGGGGATACCCATTTTTCTATGATGATCCCCAACGATGTCGGCCAGTTTACCTACAACGATATTTTTACGCTATTCAAACACCAATACGACGCCACTATTTTAGGGATTGCTCATAATCGCAGCGCCTTAGATATGGATTTAAATCCGCCGTTGGATTATGCCATCCAAGGTGGCGATATCATTCACTACATTGCCCCTGAACGGGTGTTGGCATCCGAGGTTAAATGGCCTTAACGATTGCTTGTACTCATAGCAGTTCTCGCTGTTGTACAAGTAAATAGCTTGCCAGTATTTGGACTGCGGGCCCAGCCCCATGGGCTCGCGGTTGACGCTCTTTCCCCTAATGCGCTGAGCTGTATCGCTTGCTGTGAGAAGGGATGTATTTTCATCGCGGTAATAAAGCTCACTGCAACTCGCACTTTCGCTAAATAAAATGACGTCTACGGAGAAGGATATTAGCCCTGCACCCCATGCTTTGTTAGCTGAGTGGGCCGACATGGCTGATGTGCGTGCTTCCTATTGGCTTTTGCGCTACACGTTTATATGAGCGATAGCGGCAATCAAGCGTTATTTATTTTCAATATACGTGAACCTTTGTAAGCCATAGCGCGTCTTGCTAATAAACACCTGGAAAGGCTATGAAACAATCTTATACGGCATTGCTGGTCTTAGCGGCGCAGAGCGGTGATAAGCAGGCGTTTAACCAATTATGCGAGCTACACTATCAAGCGAGTTATCGTTTTGCTTATAAGCTGTGCCAATCTCCCCAAGATGCTGGTGATATTACTCAGGAAGTATGGAGTAAGGTAGCCAAAGATATACGTTCGTTGCTGGAGCCCGGAGCATTCAAAGCTTGGTTATTTCGTGCTATTTACCGGCGCTTTATTGATGTAATACGGCGTCAGTACAAAGAGCAGGGTATAGCCGAAGCACCGTTAGTGGCGGCGCAACCTATAAGTTTGGAGCAAAGCCTAGATATGTTGAGTCTGATAGCCAGACTGCCTTGGGGGGAGCGTCATACAGTGTATTTGTTTTACCTTGAAGAGCTAGCCATTAGCGACATTGCAGTGGTGTTGGATATTCCTCAAGGCACAGTGAAGTCACGCTTGCACAAGGCCAGAAGAAGATTAAGCCAATGGGCACAGCAATAGGAGAGCGCATTATGAGTATTGAGCAACAAATTAAAGCGAGTTTACACAGTGAGCAAGCGCAGTTAGATCAGATTTTATCTCGTGAACAGGGCTTATTTAATCGCCTTGGGCACATCTATAGTGGCTCTATGCGCCGCTGGGTTTGGCTTTCGACGCTGCTTGCACTACTCGCGACGGCGGCTTTTATTTATGCTGGTTACCGATTCTACATGGCCACTGTTATCAACGAGCAGGTTTTTTGGGGAGTGTGGTTTATCGCTGGGCTGTTGGTACAAATAGCCATCAAATTGTGGCTATTTATGGAAATGAACCGCACTTCAATATTACGTGAAATAAAGCGCAGCGAATTAAACTTGCAGAGCGCGGGCGCGGCGTCGCAACAATCAAGCTAATCACTATACATGTGTTGGCAGGGCATGTGTGAACGGTTTAGGTAATGCAGGCCGACTGAGCGTCGGCCTGTGAGTGCGGTTAGTCTAGTGCTTTAAAGCGAATGGCGGTGCCGCCGCTTGGCGCCAAGCGCAGGGTTAAGCTATCTTGGCTGCTCACGTTTTCGGTGTGAATGTCCATGCTGTAGGGGTTGTTTACCCACTCGGCATCTTCACCATCGGCATATATCTGCGCTTCAAAACGCTTTCCTGGCTCGAGGAAGTCAAGTTTAATGGTGATGTCTCGAGCTTGCTCATCGGTGATAGCACCGAGGTACCAATCCTTGCCAGAGTAGTTGTCGCGTTGACGCTCTTTACGAGCAAAAACCACATATTCACCCATTTCGCCAGCAATGGCTTGGCTCTTTTCCCAGTCGGTCGGTACATCTTGAATAAATTGAAACGCTGCTGGTTTGGCGAGATAGTTCCGCGGCAAATCGGCGGCCATTTGAATCGGGCTGTATAACACCACATACAGTGCTAACTGCTTTGCCAGCGTTGTTTGCGGGCGATTAGTGTCAGCACCTAAGCCGTTGAAACCCATGTCGAAAATGCCCGGCGTAAAATCCATAGGCCCGGCGAGCATACGCGTATAAGCCAGCATCGGCGTGTGCGCGGGCGGGTTGGGCGGCGTTCCCCAGGCATTAAACTCCTGGCCTCGGGCTCCTTCGCGAGTGATCCAGTTTGGGTAGGTACGGCGCAAGCCGGTTGCTTTAATTGGTTCATGGGTATTGATACTGAGCTGATACTTGGCGGCAAGTTTAATATTGTGGAGATATTCATTGACCATAAACTGGCCGTCATGCCACTCATAGCGAGCAATGCCTTGTTCATCAAGGCGCTTTATATTGCCACCATCGGCAACATAACCGGTTTTGATCTGGCTAACACCATGGCGCTGATAGAGGGCGAAGGCGGCGTCCATTTGTTGGCGATAGTTACTGACATTGCCGGAGGTTTCATGGTGACCAATCAATTTTACGCCACGCTTTTCGCCGTATTTGGCAATGGCCTCAATGTCAAAATCATCGTAGCTCTCAGTAAAGCTAAATAAGTCACCGTTATAGAACCAATCACCATCCCAGCCTTGGTTCCAGCCCTCAACCAACACTCCGTCAAAGCCATACTCACTGGCGAAGTCCATATATTTGCGGGTGTTTTCGGTGGTGGCTCCGTGCTTGTCGCCACTGCCCCAGGTGTTTTCATTGATGTGCATGCCCCACCAAATACCGACATATTTACCGGGTTTAACCCAAGACACATCACCGAGTTTATTGGGCTCATTGAGGTTTAAAATCAGGTGTGAGTTGAGTAGTCCAGTGGCTTTATCAGCAATTTGGATGGTCCGCCAAGGAGTGGTGAAACCATTTTTTGTTTTCACTGCGATGCCATCAGACCAGGGAGTTAAATCGGCCTTGAACGTGCCTGGTCGGCGTTGGTTCAAAGTCATGCCCGCGTAGTCGACCAGTGCTGCCTCGTGAATACTGAGGTGAATACCGTTTTTCATTTTTACGGTGAAGGGGGTGTGTACATGGGCGGCTTCAGCAGTGTTAGTGCGGTTGTAAACGTATTCATAGCGATTCCAGCCTCGAGCTGGGATCCACAGCGCTTCATTGTCTTGGCCAGCAAGGGCAAATTCGGTGAGCTCATCGGTAATACGGTAATCGGGGCGCTCTTTACCGGTAAGCTCATAGCGAAATCCAAGGCCGTCATTAAACACTTTTACGCGCACGGTATAAGACTGCTCAGCTGCTTCTGGGTCGCTAAAAGTAACCGCCAACTCATTATGGTTATCGCGAATTAAACGTTGCTCACCCCAGGGTTGTTGCCAGGTGGTGTCGGCACTGTGGCGTTCGCTGTGGCTAATAGTTAAGTCATCACTTAGCGGGGCGGCATGGGCAAAATAAAAACCCAGTTTAGATGGGTTAATCACCGCTTTGCCAGCGTAACTCACATGATAATGTGGCGCCCCTTCGTCGCTTAATGTAAGCGTGATTTTGCCATCGGGAGAGCTAACATCGACTGTTTTTGCCAACGCCAAAGGTGAGGCCAGTAGTAAGGGAAGTAATAATCGCATCAACCTATCCTGCTTGTTATACCCGAGGCTAAAGCGATGGCTGTCACGTGTGCTGGCAAACGCAGGCCTACAGGTACTTGTATTAGAAGCATTAAGAGTAAGGGGGTTAGCGATGAAATACACGACTCTGCATACGTATTCACATGTTACATAGCGAGAGTCAGGGCGAATAGTCGCCCATCTGATTAGCCTTGCTGATTGAAGGCCTTGGTCATAAAAGGTGGCTCCGCGAGCGCACCTTGGTGTACGCCCGGCGTGTAATATAAGGTGTTGAGGGCGTCAGGGTCACAGGCTCTAAAGCCGTCAAAACCCAGGCCTTTGCGTGCTAAGGTGACTGACCACAGCCCCGATGGGTAAATCGGCTGTGGAAAAGGCAAGGTTTGCAACGCGCCAAAACCAACCTGCTTGATGGCCGCTCGCATTTCCAGCAGCAATGGCATATGCATAAGCGGGCTTTCACTTTGTTGCACCAGCACACCGCCTGGACGTAATGCTGCGAGGCAACTTTGATAAAAAGCATGATTAAACAAGCCTTCGCCGGGGCCTACAGGATCAGTGCCATCGACAATAATGACATCAATCGACTCGGCTTGCGCATCGCGCATGTATTTGATGCCATCATCAAAGAGCAAGGTGGCACGGGGGTCATCATTGGCACTGCACAACTCAGGGAAATATTTCAGCGACATCTCAGTGACAACTTGGTCAATGTCGATTTGCGTGACAGTTTCAACACTGTCGTGTTTTAGCACTTCGCGCAGGGTTCCGCAGTCGCCACCGCCGATAATCACTACGTTTTTTGGGTTCGGGTGGCTAAATAGCGCTGGGTGGGCGATCATTTCATGATAAAAGAAGTTTTCTCGGCTACTGACCATAGTGCAGCCGTCGATCACCATCAGGTTACCAAAATCGGTGGTTTCATACATTGCCACGTGTTGAAACGGAGACTGTTGCTGTTCAAGCAACTTATTAATACGCAGTGAGAATGCGCTACCGTCACGGTCGCTTACCTCGGTAAACCAGTGGTTTTTATCTAAACTTGTCATGTGCTCAATAATCGCCAGTAAAGTGGAGGGACAATTTTGCCAGTGAGCGTCATAATGCTCAATGAAATTTTAGCCCAATCCGTACGATTTTCTATTCGCTAGGAACACTTTAAGGTATTACACTAGCGGCAAATTCACAGGTCAATATTGAGAGTGCTTTATGCAATGGGGTTACCAGGCTGCTCAGGCCGTATATAACGTAAGTCACTGGAGCGACGGTTACTTTGATATTAATCCGCAGGGCGAGCTCGTAGCGTACCCCGATGGCGATCATAGTCGCCCAGGTTTGCCTTTAAATAAGTTGGTGGAAAGCTTTAAAGAGCAAGGTCTGACGTTACCGGTATTAGTGCGCTTCACCGATATTCTGCAGCACCGAGCCTCACGGCTTATTGGTGCCTTTGCTAAGGCGAATGAGGCGAAGCAGTATCAAGGCGGCTATACCTGTGTTTACCCAATTAAAGTGAATCAACAGCGCTCGGTGGTGCATAAGCTATTGGCCCATGATAGCAACCAAGTCGGTTTAGAGGCGGGCTCCAAGCCGGAGTTAATGGCGATATTGGGACTGGCACAAAAAAATATCACCATAGTGTGTAACGGCTATAAAGATAGTGAGTTTTTGCGTCTCGCATTAATTGGTCAAGCCATGGGCCACAAGGTTAATATTGTTATCGAAAAGCTCTCTGAATTGGATGCCTTACTCAAAGAAATGGCGGCCATGAACCTTGAAGCAGCAATAGGTATACGTATTCGCCTCAACTCTGTGGGTAAGGGCAAGTGGCAAAATACCGGCGGCGAAAAAGGCAAGTTTGGCCTGACCGCCTCGCAGGTACTGCAAGCGGTCGAACTGCTGCGTCAACAAAGCAAGTTACATTTGCTGGAACTCGTGCATTTTCATATTGGCTCACAGGTTGCCAATATTCGCGACATTCAACGCGCGCTCAAAGAGTGTGCACGCCACTACGCGCAACTATCGCAAATGGGCGTACCGCTACAAACGGTTGATGTTGGCGGTGGCTTAGGGGTGGATTATGAGGGCTCAGGGTCGCGCAGCAGCTGCTCTATGAACTACACCGTGGAAGAATACGCGCGCAATGTGGTGGCCGCATTTAGTGAGGTAAGCGACAGCCATGATTTAGCACATCCACATATCATTACCGAGTCAGGACGAGCGCTGACGGCTCATCATGCCGTGCTGATTACCGATGTGGTGGATGTGGAGCGCATTCCAAATAACGATGTAGCCATCGACCAGTACCAAAATTTGCCTTCTGTAGTGATAGAAATGCAGCACACCTGTGAAGCGGTGAGCAGTCGTATGGCGTTGGAGAGCTACCATGATGCCATGCACTTATTTAGTGAGGCTCATAGCCAGTATGTTCATGGCATGTTGGGCATTATGCAGTGGTCGTTGGTAGAGCAGCTTTATTTCCGCACCTTACATAAGGTACGTGATTGTTTGCGGGATTCGGTGCGTGCCCATCGCGAGGTATTGGACGACCTTAACGAAAAGCTCGCTGATAAGCTGTTTGTGAATTTCTCGCTGTTCCAATCACTGCCCGATGTCTGGGGTATTGGCCAATTATTCCCGGTACTACCCATAGAAAACTTAGATAAGCCATTGGAGCAGCGTGTGATTATCCAAGACATCACTTGTGATTCCGATGGTCAAATTCGCGATTATGTTGACGGTGCGGGGATTGAAACGAGCCTGCCGATACCGCGTTATGAATTCGGCCAACAGTATCATGTCGCTATGTTTATGGTGGGTGCGTATCAAGAGATTCTTGGCGATCTCCATAACCTTTTCGGTGATACCGACTCGGTGCATGTGCACAGTGATAATGGCGAGTTTAAATTAAGTCATAAACTCAAGGGCGACAGTGTTCAGGACGTATTAAAATTTGTGCATTACGATAGCGATCACTTAGCAGCAGTCTATCACCAGCGTATCAACGCGCTTGATATCGATAGTGACATCAAAAAGGCGTATATTGAACAGCTACAACAAGGTTTGAGCGGATACACCTATTTCGAAGATTAACTTTGTTGTTAGTAACACCAACAGATCGGTTTTCTGTTGTCGATAAAAAGCGCTATTATTAGCGCTTGTTTTTTATACCTATATAGGAAAGTCGTTTTGCGCGCTGTAGTAGCTGTAGTTAGGCAAGTTTTAAGTGTTAGTTTGTACACGATTAACACCCTGTTTTGGTTTTTCCCCATCGTGCTTTGCGGGTTACTGAAATTATTGCCGGTCAAGCCTTGGCAAAAGTTAATGAGTGCGGCGGCAAAAGCCATGGCAGGGTTATGGGTGGGTGGTAACTCATTGAATCAAAAATTGCTCACTCCCTATAAGATGACAGTGAGTGGCCTTGATAAGCTACGCAAAAAAGATTGGTATCTCGTGATTGCCAACCATCAAAGTTGGGTCGATATTTTGGTGATGCAGCGTATCTTCCGAGGCCGCATACCATTTTTGAATTTCTTTTTGAAAAAAGAGCTACTGTACGTGCCTTTTTTAGGCCTAGCCTGGTGGGCGTTAGATTTTCCCTTTATGAAACGCACCAGTAAATCGCAGCTTAAGAAGAACCCTAAACTGCGTGGCAAAGACATCGAAACCACACGCAAAGCCTGTGAAAAGTTTAAAGAAATGCCGGTGTCTATTGTCAACTTCGTAGAGGGAACGCGCTATACCGAGGACAAGCATCAGCGCCAACGCAGTCCGTTTAAGCATTTACTGAAGCCTAAAGCGGGTGGTGTCGCGTTTGTGCTGCAAGCGATGGGAGAGCAGATCAGTAAGATAGTGAATGTGACCATTCATTACCCCGGCGGCATCCCCACATTTTTGGACTTGGCTGCAGGCAAAGTGAAAGAGGTTGCTGTGCATGTTGAGGTACTCCCGCTTGATAAAAAGTTGGTGGGTGACTACAGCAATGACAATGAATTTCGGGTATCTTTTCAGCAGCATCTTAATGATATGTGGCATGACAAAGACCGTGTATTTGACGATTTAGCAAAGCATAACAGGAGTTAACTATGCTCAAGCGATTTCTACCCAATTGGTTAGCAGGGATTTTAGCTGGCTGTGTGTTGCTAGTGAATACACTGGTGTGGGGAGTAATCGTATTCCTCTTAGGCTTAGTGAAGTTAGTGTTGCCACTGCATGTAGTGACCGTATTATTACATAGCGCCTACAATGGCTGGCGTGGTGGCAATCGTTTAGGGTTAAAGATCGGCTGTGAGAACTTTGATGTGTCGTTCAACGGTGAAGTGCAAAAAGGCGCTTGGTATTTACTGATATCTAATCACCTTAGCTGGCTTGATATCGTTGTACTTAGTGCGGTGAATGAGCTACCCGCACCGAAGTTCTTCCTCAAAGATGAGTTAAAATATGTGCCACTGATTGGCAGCGGTGCATGGGCTATGGGTATGCCCTTTATGAAGCGTGCGAGCAAAGAGCAAATAGCCAAGAACCCAAAGCTCAAAGGTATGGATGTGGAGCGAACCAAACGCAGTTGCCATAACTTTAAACAGTATCCATCGTGTATCGTTAATTTTGTCGAGGGTTCACGTTTCACTGCGAGTAAACATCAACGCCAAGAGAGTCCATTTCGCCATTTGCTCAAGCCCAAGGCTGGCGGTATCGCCTTTGCATTGCAAGTGCTAGGGGAGCAATTTGACGGTCTGTTAGATGCAACGTTGCACTACCAATCACAGGGCAGCCATATCTGTCGCGATTTTTTAACTGGCCGCCTTACTCATATTGAACTCTCAGTAGAGGTGCGAGAAATTGCGCCACAACTAGTGGGGGATTATCAGCAAGACAAAGCCTTTCGCGTTGAGTTTCAAAAACACCTCAATGTTATGTGGCATCAGAAAGATGCGTTGATTGCTCACAATCATGCACCTGTCACTGAGGTGTGTCCTGACGTTGCGAACTCAACAGGTGAGCTATGAATGAGAGCCAGTTACAAACCCTGATCGAGCCTTGGTTTGAGGGCATGGAGCAAGCCAGTTTATTCAGTGCGATTACCGCCACAGGCTTGGGGATGCTGGCGATTCTGTTGCTGTATTTTTTCCTGCGCAGTTTGATGTTGCCAGGTGTGCAGTCGCTGGCCGCCAAGTTATCACCAGAGCGCATTACCATGCTGGCGCCGTTGCTACAAAAGCTGAATCGTCGCGTCGCCGGTATTATTTGCTGTGTGGTGTTTTTAGCCTTTTTCCAGAACGTTTTTCCAAGCACCGAGCTGGTGGGTGGCGTTGTACGGACTTTAGCGCAGATAGCGCTTATTGTTTATGGCGGTTTTATCGTCAGTAGTGTCGTCAGTGTTGGTGGTGCTATTTATAATCAGTTTGAGTTTGCCCGAGAAGTTCCGATTCAAGGTCTTATCCAGCTGGTAAAGCTGGTGACTTTTATAATCTGCGCCATCTTAATCTTCTCATTACTGCTGGAGAAGTCTCCCACCTACATTATCTCTGGCTTTGGTGCTATCGCAGCGGTCACCATGTTGGTGTTTAAAGACACGATTTTGGGTTTCGTTGCCAGTATTCAAATTGCCGCTAATCGCTTGGTTACCTACGGAGATTGGATTCAGGTTGATAACTACGGCGCTGACGGTGAAGTTATCGATCTTGGCCTGAACACCGTTAAAGTGCGCAATTGGGATAACACTATCACCACAATTCCAACTTATATGCTGGTGGCCGGCTCATTTAAGAACTGGCGCGGTATGCAAGAGTCTGGTGGTCGCCGAATAAAGCGCTCGCTGAATATCGATATGAACAGTATTCGCCTCGCCGACGAGGCATTGCAGCAACGTATCAGCGACAGCATTAATATTGATGATTATGTCAAAGCCAGTAACTTGCCGGAGCAGGTCACTAACCTGGGATTATTTCGCCGCTATGCCGAGGGCTACTTGAAGCAGCATGAGCGCATCAACAATGAGCTGACCTTAATGGTGCGCGAGATGCAGCCACTAAACCACGGTCTGCCTATTGAATTTTACTGCTTTAGTGCCGATAAACGCTGGATCTCTTATGAGCACTTGCAGGCTGAGATTATGGATCATCTGCTCGCGATGCTGCCTGTGTTCGAATTACGCCCATATCAGAGTATTACTGGGCAAATGAGTAGCCCTAACTAATCGGTGATTATGGCAGCTTTGCCAGCAATAGCCCCAGCGCTGCAAAACTGGCGATTACTATAAGTATTGGCGGCTTATACTGGCGCAACACCCATAACCCGATAATGGCAAAAAGGCCATACCACCATTGGCTTAAGCCTGCGGGGATGATCGGGTTGTATAAAGCGGCAGCAATAAAGCCCACCACTGCAGCATTAATGGCTTTGCTTACCCCAGCAACGAGTGGGTTGCTCAATAACGACTGCCAGTGGCGATGAAAGCCGATAACCAACAAAAAACCGGGCGTAAAAATGGCTAAGGTGGCTAAGGTAGCACCTAGCAAAGGCGCATGCGGTGTCATGATAGCACCAAGGTACGTAGCAAAGGTAAACATCGGCCCAGGAATAGCCTGAGCGGCTGCATAGCCGGATAAAAATGCATCGCTGTCAACATCCGTTAGAATAGTGTCTAACAGCGGTAACACCACATGGCCGCCGCCAAATACCAAAGATCCCGCTTGATAAAACTGCCCAGCCAGTTGCCAATAGCCAGAAGCCGCGCTAAAGGTAAGTAAAAACAGCACTGAAAAGAGCAGTAAAGCCGGCCAGTTAAGTCGTGTAGGCGACTCCGACTCGGCGCACTCCATCGGTTTTAATAACCAAGCACCGGTTACGCTTGCTACGGCTAAAATGGCCAGTTGCGTGTAAAGGGAAGGAAGAAAAATAAGTGCCAAGGCACTGAGCAATGCTAACGCTTTTGTTTGCCAGTTAGGGCAAAAGCTTTTAGTCATCGTTATCAGTGCATCAGTAACAATGACGACAGCGAAAAGCTTTAGGCCAATGATCAACCCAGACAGCCCCCAGCCTAATTGCTGCGCGCCAACAGCCAATAACACCATAATCAACATTGAGGGCAAGGTGAAGCCAACAAAAGCAACGATGCCACCAAGCACGCCCGCATGTTGTAAGCCAATTGCGAAGCCTACCTGCGAGCTGCCGGGACCTGGTAATAGCTGGCTGAGCGAGATCAAGTGCCCGTACTGCTGCTGTGATAACCATTGCTTGTTTTCAACGAAGTGGCGTTGAAAGTAACCTAAATGTGCTGCTGGGCCACCAAAGCTAGTGCAGCCGAGGAGGAAAAACTGGTAAAATAACGATAAAAGTTTCATCGCTAAACTATACTTCGATTAGTTGTCATTAATATGACAGTACAGGCACAGCGGTGTTAGTTGCAAGGGGCACAGGTGGTAGTAAGAGCACGCGTCTTTTTTTTGCTGATAGTTACGTTGGTATATTCGCTTTGTGCCGGTGCTCGCACGGTTGTTAGTGTGGCCGTCGATCATGCGCCGCCGTATAGCAATACCGAATCGAGCGCACCTAAAGGGCTGATTATTGATATCCTGCGTCCGATAGCACAAGAGCTAAACTTCGATATCAACGTAATTGCATGCCCGTTTTCTCGCTGTGTTTACTTACTCACTCATAATGAAGTCGATATAATGGGCGGGCTAATACGCACCCCAGCCCGTGAACAACAACTGCAGTTTGTCACGCCAGCTTACATGGCATTGCACTCATCATTTAGCTTTTATTCGCTAAAGACACCCAACTTTAACATCGAGCACTACAACGACTTGTATGGGAAACGTATTGCGGTGATGCGCGGAGCGGCGCACTTTGCGCGCTTTGACAATGATGAAAAGCTGATAAAAGTACCAGTGACGTCAGAGCAAATCGCTTTAGATATGTTACTTAAAGACCGCGTAGACCTGTTTATTGGCGTTGAAGCGACGGCAGAACATGCCATGGGCGTACTGCAACGTCCGGCACATCAACTTATGAAGCACCCATATAGGTACCAAGACGCCATTTATGGTCATATGGCGTTTGCATCGCGTTTTGCTGGTAGCACACTGGCTGAGAAAATTAATCAGCAGTACCAGAAAATGCTTAACAGTGGCGAGTTAAGTGCGTTGGTCAAACCTTATGCGCTACCTCCAGTGATGCCTCAAAACGGAATTAATTAGCACGGTTTTAACCTCTAGTTCATTAATCTTTGCTAGTATCACCCGCATACTCAACTATTTAGGAATTCACAATGGTTAAACGTATGACTCGTTTTTCTACAGTGGCTACAGCAGTAGCGGTAACAGTGGTGTTGTCAGGTTGCCAAGCAACCAATACGCAAAAAGGTGCAGGTATCGGTGCCGGCATTGGCGCCGTACTAGGTAAAGCGACGGGCGACCATGACGACAAGCGTATTTTTATCGGCGCCGCCATTGGCGCCTTAGCGGGTGCTGCGGTAGGTGACTACATGGATAAGCAGGAGCAGGCTTTTCGAGATGAATTAGCGGGCTCGGGCGTGGAAGTGGTACGCGAGGGCGATAACATCCGTTTAGTGATGCCTTCAAATATTACCTTTGCCACCGATCAATCTTATATCTCTAGTGGTTTCCACCGTACTTTAGACGCAATTGCCAGTGTTATGAACAAGTACGAGAAAACCTACCTGAGCGTTCAAGGTCATACCGACAGCACCGGCGCAAGTGATTATAACCAACGTTTATCTGAGCAGCGTGCTCAGAGCGTTAAAAATTACTTGGTGAACAAGCAAATTTTAGCGGCGCGTGTGAGCACTCAAGGCTTTGGCGAAAGTCGCCCTGTTGCGGATAATTCCACGGCTAACGGTCGCGCCTTGAACCGTCGTGTAGAAATCCAAATCGTGCCTAACGTTAAGAACTAGATAACTGCGAAGGCTGATTAAATTGCAACTCGCATAGGCGCTGATACAGCGCCGATTGTTGCAATAATGTCGGGTGGTCACCAACGGCCACCACTTTACCTTGGTCCATGACCACGATGCGATCCGCATGCATCACCGTACTTAAACGATGGGCAATAATTAGCGTTGTGCGGGATTGCATGAGTCGGGTCAGCGCGGCTTGCACATGAAACTCACTTTCGGCGTCTAAAGCGCTGGTCGCTTCGTCTAAAAGTAAAATATTAGGGTCTTTTAAAATCGCACGAGCAATGGCAATGCGCTGTTTTTGCCCTCCCGATAGGCGCACCCCCCGCTCCCCCAAAAAACTACTGTAGCCATCAGGTAAGTCGTTTATAAATTCATGTGCATAGGCTTGCTTCGCGGCAGCGATAACTTGGGCTTGTGTGGCGTCTTCGCGCGCATATGCGATATTGTGATAAACATCGGCGCTAAACAGCACTGGATGCTGGGCCACCATGGCCATTTCGTCACGAAGCGCGTGTAAAGACAAAGTGCTAAGTTCTTTGTTGTGCAACTTAATTTGGCCACTGCTCACGTCATAGAAACGCTGTAACAACTCAAACAAGGTGCTTTTCCCCGCCCCCGAAGGGCCGACAATTGCAATGGTCTCGCCAGCGTTAATGGTTAGGTTAAATCCATCAAGGGCGGGTTTATCTGGTCGCGAGGGGTAGCAAAAACTCACCTCATTAAAAGCTAAGATGGCCGTTTCGCTTTGCTTGTTGTCAAAGCGGGCCGGATTAGTTGGGTCGATTATATCGCTGCGTACTTGCAGTAGTTCTACTAGGCGCTTAGCGGCCCCTGCTGCGCGTTGCAGTTCGCCATATATTTCCGCCACTGTGCCTACCGACATCGCCACCACCACAGCATAAAAAACAAAGGCTGCCAGCTCACCGCCTGTCATAGCGCCATTGAGAACATCCACGCCGCCGCTGTAGAGCATAAAACTGATCCCCGAGAAGGTGATAAAAATCACGAGGGCTATCAGGATGGCGCGCTGAAGTATTCGTCGTTTGGCGACTGAGAAAGCTTTATCTACTTCACCATTGAAAGCGTTTTGCTCCATCGCTTGGCGGTTAAAACTGTGAACAGTTTTGATGTTTTGCATGACCTCGCCAGCATAGGTGCTGATATCAGCGATAGCGTCTTGGGAGCTACTTGCTAACGTGCGTACACGGCGGCCGAATAACTTCATAGGTAAGAGCACCAGCGGTACACACAGCAGTACGATCAACGTCAGCTTCACATTGGTGATAAACAACATAATGATGCCGCCGACAAGCATCAACGCACTGCGCAGTGCCATGGATAAAGACGAGCCGACGATGCTTTGCAGTAAGGTGGTATCGGTGGTTAGGCGCGACATAATTTCGCCGCTGCGATTCTCTTCAAAGTAACTTGGGTGCAGGGAGACGATACGCGCGAACACCGCCTTGCGAATATCGTTACTAACGCGCTCACCTAGCCACGACATCATGTAAAAGCGGCAGAAAATTCCCACCGCCATGATCGCGATTAGGACAATAAGCACCATCACAGATTGTCGTAGCTGAGTAATTGAACCAGCAATAAAGCCGTCATCAATCACTTGCTTGAGCCCCTGTCCCAACGAGAGGTTAATACCTGCGGTCAGTAGTAGCGCTGCGAGGGCGGCGATAACCACCCACTTATAAGGCCACACAAATTTAAAAATAGGGTGGAGGTAGCGCAAAGCGCTTTTTTCGTTACCGGCTGTGTTCATATGCGTACTTTGCTGCGGATTAAGTGCTCAGTGTATCAAACCTGTGCACTGGCGCCATGGTTGCTATGATACCAACGTTGCGTTGTTGGTGGTTTTTCTATACAACTAGAGTACAAGGACTAACCAACAGGAAGCCACCATGCAAGCAACAGGAACTTTTACCGTTAAATTAAACCCGCAACAAAGTTATGCCACTGGGGTAGACGGTATTGATTTAGGAAGAATGTCGATAGATAAAACCTTTAGTGGTGAGCTCCACGGTATTAGTCAGGGTGAAATGCTCAGTGCCCGCACGCCAGTGCAAGGCTCCGCTGGTTATGTTGCCTTGGAGCAGGTCACTGGGACACTGGCTGACAAAAAAGGCAGCTTCGTACTCCAGCACTTCGGTACCATGAACCAAGGCAAAGATACATTGATCCTTGAGGTGGTGCCGGATTCAGGTAGCGGCGAATTGCGAGGCTTGAGCGGGAAAATGACCATCAATATGGACAATGGCGCTCACCATTACGTATTTGACTACCAGCTAGGTAGTACTAATGAGTAGTGAAACGATTTTACACAGCGCGCAATTTAACCCCAAAGTGAAACAATACTGGTTGGTCTTGTGGTTATTGGTTGCCACTGTGACCTTGTTTGGTATTGTTTTTATCCCCGTTATTGCCATTGTTGTGTGGCTCGTATCAGGGCGTATGTTGGCGGCCATGTCGGCAACCTTGAGTGAAAAAAAGCTGTTTGTTAAACGCGGTATTTTGGTGCGCACTGAAAAAACCATTCCCCTAGATAAAATTACCGATGTGGGGTTAACGCAAGGGCCATTGATGCGACTGTTTGGTATTCATCAATTGAGCTTTGAAACAGCGGGCCAGTCGGGTACCGGTGCGTTAGTGTCACTCATCGGAGTGGTGGATGCACAGCAGTTCCGTGAGGCCATTTTGGCACAAAAAGAGCGTTTAGCTGAGCACCAACAAACACAATCAGAGTCTATGTCACAACCTAGCGACCAAGCGCTGTTGGCACGCTTGGTCGAAGTTGTAGAACGGATTGATACGCGACTCAAGCATCTCGAGCAGCGTTCAGATTAACTTATCAGCTGACGACTACCGGCATTCACCGATAACTGCTTTGAACGTGTTGAAAGCACTTGGTAATTGCTGTCTTTTACCGTGTTGATGTAATGCCACTGCGCCTGTGCCTGCTCGGCGGTGAACGTCACCGTAAGATAACCCCGATCCACTAAGTTATTATAGGTAAGGTCGTCAATCAGCAAGGTGATCACCTGCTCTATTTGTGCTACTGCCTGCGGATCCTGAGTGTTCAGGGATAAATAACTTTCAAGTCCGGGGGAAGAAACCGAAGCGGTGGCAAACTCAACGCCAGCCGCTTGGTTAGCAGCAATGGGATTAGTGGCGTCGGTTCGCAATTGACCTGCCCAACCATTATGGGTATCACCAGCAAGTACAACTAAATCCTTTTGCGCAGCTACGGCGCTGGCGAGCAACATCTCGCGCTCATAAGCGTAACCGTCCCAGGCATCAAGGTTGTAGGGTACTTTGGTTTCTACCCGGGCGCGCTCGTTGGCACTGACAGTGGGATCCTCAGCTAGTATGCGTGTTTTTATTTGCGCCAACTCAGCGAACAATGCATTGGCTTGGGTGAGCAGGGCGCTTGTATCTTCGCCACTAGCCAAGGCTACTTGCAGGCTCCCGAGCAGCTGTAATACTTCCACCGGCATATGCATCTTCGTCATCAGTACCTGCTGTGCGAGTACTTGCCATTGGCAGTCAGAGGTCATAATGCCATCTTGTAGCCAAGTTAATTGCTCGCTACCTAAAAGAGCCCGTGATGAGGAGCTAATAGCACTGGCAAACTGCGCTTGTCCTGGGGCGCTAGTAAGGTCAAAATCAGCAAAGCTAAGTTGCTCATCGCGGGCCAGTACGCGGGTATCCAGCATGTACAAAGACACTAGGTTAGCAAAATCAAAACGACGATAAATACGCTCTTTGTCGGCCACATTACGTATGGGCATCCATTCGAAGTAAGCTTGTAAGGCATAAAGCTTACGTTGAGTGAAATCCCCTTCGTCCTCATTATGATTTTGGGCACCGTCACGCCAGGTATCATTGGTTATTTCATGGTCGTCCCACACCACAATAAATGGACAATGGCTATGCGCTGCTTGCAGGTCGGTATCTGTGCGGTAGTGTGCATAACGTTTACGGTAATCTTCAAGCGATAACATTTCTGTGCTGTTATCTTGCGGTAGTAGGCGCCCAAGGGCCGCTGCATCGGCAGTGGCATAGCCGTCATTACCGTACTCATAGAGGTAATCGCCAAGATGTAATACCGCGTCTAAGTCGGGTTGTTTGGCAACCTCGCCATATACATGAAAATAGCCTGCAGGGTAGTTTGCGCATGAAAGCACGGCGAACTTTACTTGCTCGATATTGCCTGTTGGCAGCGTTTTCCCTTTACCCGTCGGGGAGGTTTTACCATATGCCTTAAAGCGGTAGTAGTACTGAGTGTTCGCATCGAGACCTTGTAAGTCCACTTTAAGTGTAAAGTCACTGTCGGCACTTACCTGCGCCTCGCCATCATGGCTGATGTTGATAAACTCGGGATCGGTCGCCGCCTGCCATTGCACTTTGAGGCTGCTAACTGGCTGTTGCGGTGTTACTCGAGTCCAAATAATGAGGGCATCGCTGAGTGGGTCGCCGCTGGCGACACCATGATCAAAGCTCACATCGACGCTATCGTCATCGTCACTATCGAATACACAGCCACTGAGGCCGAGCGATAAAACGGCAGCACCAAACCCGGCTGCCGATGCCTTTAAAAAACTTCTCCGCGTTAACGTCATTACTCTGTACCCATTAACCTAAAAATACAGAGCATATCGGAGTCATGTTACTGTTAGGTTAAAACACCTGACAAATATGATCGGCCTTACAGGTTATGACGGTGACATTTTTGTAGCCAACGCGCGTGAGCTGCTCGGCACTTAGTGTCGCCCGCGCACTGCTCGCACAGTGTAAGTAGATAGGGCGGTTGGCGTCTTTTTCAATTTCCATCAGCTTCATTTCCAGTAGCCCCCGAGGAATATTAATAGCACCAGTGGCGGCTTTGGTTGCATGCTCGGCGGGTTCGCGCACATCAATCAATAAGCCATGATTATCACTTAGCTCAGCTTTCGCTTGCTCGGCGCTAATGCGTCGTTGATTAGGGGTGATGGTTTTCAGTAAATCTGGGATTGGGGTCAGCATATTATTCCTCCATGCCTAGCTTTTTTAATATATACATCATAGGACACCAACCGCTAAATGCTGATTGGATGAGATTAAGAGCAATAAATACAGTAAAAAATAGCCAGTTAGAGTCGACGAAATGTGCCATCAGTAAGGATATCAGGACCATAACGCCAGCAATCAGTCGCAGCGCAGCAGATATATTCATAGCAATACACCTTGTTAGAGATGAGAGACTACATTCAGTATATTAGGAAAATCTAAATTAGCAACAATTAATATTAGACAAGGCTAATATTCCTTTCTATACTTCTGCCATTCTCAGTTCACAACAAGAGCGACACGTGGATTTCAGTAAAATAGCCGACAGCGCTGAGCAGGCACAAAGCCTGCTGAAGATTCTGGCAAATAAAAACCGTCTAATGATCCTATGCAGTTTGCAGCAGGGTGAACTCAGCGTATCTCAGCTCAATGATGCAGTGCCGTTAAGTCAGTCGGCATTATCACAGCACCTCGCTGTATTGCGTAACGAAAACATGGTGACCACGCGGCGTGAGAGTCAGACCATTTACTACCAGTTGTGTGATGATAACGCTAAGGCCATTTTGCAGACTTTATACACGCTATTTTGTCAGGAGTAGGCTGTGAACGCCTTGGATAAAACAGTAAAAGCGAGTTTGAACGGCCCTTTTGCGCTGGTGGTTTTCATTGTGGCCTTGGTGCTTGGCGCTTTGGCCTTAAGCTATACCCCGCGTGAGGAAGAGCCACAGATCACCGTGCCTATGCTTGATATCACGGTGGCCGTGCCCGGTATTGAAGCGCCACAAGTCGAACGGCTGGTGACCATCAAACTAGAGAAGCTGCTGGCGCAAATTCCAGGGGTTGAACACATCTATTCCACCACGGCTAATGAGCAATTAGTGACCACACTGCGTTTCGAGGTGGGCCACTCCCGCGAGCAAGCTTTGATAGACACTTATGCAAAATTATATGCCTATCAAGACACCATGCCTCAGGTGGTTAAGCAGTGGCAGATTAAGCCCATATCGGTCGATGATGTGGCCATTGTGATGTTGGGCTTATACAGCGAGGCACCGCAGCTCTATAACGATTATGACCTCACCCGCATGGCGCAGGAGTTAGCCACCAATTTACAACGCTTGGCGGATACGAGCGAGGTAAAGGTGGTCGCTGGGCGTAAACGCAGCGCCTATATTTATCTCGATATCAGCGCGCTCAATGCCCATCAAACCACGGTACAAGATGCTCTCTATGCGCTGGAGGTCTCCAATCAGCTGCATGAAGTGGGTCGAGTCAACGATGCTCAAGGCTCATGGCGGGTGCATGTTCAGGCCGGTGATGCCTTACGTGACCAAGCGCAGCTCAGTGAGTTAGTGGTTAATGTTGTCAATGGTCAGGCAGTGCGCTTAGATAGCGTCGCCGAGATCACCGTCGGCCCCAGTGAGCCCAGTCATTACCAGTGGTTACAACACGGCGATCACCAGCAGCTGCCCTTAGTGACCTTGAGCGTGGCAAAGCAAGGGGGTAGTAATGCGGTGGCGGTTGCCGATGCGGTGCATCGTGAAATGGCGCGGTTGCAACAACAGCTGTTGCCGCCGGAAGTCAAAGTGGTGACGCTACGCGATTATGGCCAAACAGCGAATGACAAAGTCAATAACCTCGGCGCCAGCCTGGCTTTCGCCATTATTACCGTGGTGCTCTTTATCGGCGTGTTTCTAGGGTGGCGTCCAGCGATCGTGATCGCCTTGGCCTTGCCTATTTGCTATGGCCTCACCCTCACCCTAGATTGGACTTTTGGTTACACCATTAACCGCGTCACCTTGTTCGCGCTTATTTTAGCCTTGGGGCTATTAGTCGATGACCCAATCACCGGCATAGACAATATCAGTCGTTACCTTAATCGCTCTGGTGATCGAAAAGATAACATCGTCGCTGCCATCAGCGAAATCCGCACGCCGCTGTTGATGTCAACATTGACCATTATGGTTGCCTTCTTTCCACTTGCCTTTATTACCGGAATGATGGGCCCCTATATGGCACCCATGGCGTTTAACGTGCCAATCAGTGTCGCGCTATCGACGCTGGTGGCATTTTTCGTAACGCCATGGCTAGCTATGCGTATCCTCAAGCCAGAGCAAGGTCTGGCGCTCAGGGAGCCAAGCAAAGCGATGCAGAAATACACGCAATTGCTGGGTTATATCCTTAGCCAACCACGCAGAGCTAAATGGGTGCTGTATACGGTTTTAGCGTTATTTGTATTCAGCGCCAGCTTGCCGGTGATGCGTGCCGTGCCGCTGAAGTTACTGCCCTACGATAATAAAAGCGAGGTGCAGGTGCTTATCGATATGCCCGAGGGGACGGCATTGGAGCATACGGCGGCATTGACTCGTCAGGTTCAGCACAAGGTGTGGCAGCTTAATGAGGTCAAGGCCATTGCCGCGTACGTCGGCCAGCCCTCGAGTATGGACTTTAATGGCATGGTGCGAGGTTATTACCGCCGCGTTGGCGAGCATCAGGGGGAGTTACGAGTATTACTACACGATAAATCGCAACGCCAGCATCAGTCCCATGCCGTGGTGTTACGGCTGCGTGATAAGCTGGCCGAATTTAATCAAGACGGGATCACTATTAAAATGATTGAGGTGCCGCCCGGGCCTCCGGTGCTGAGTACTTTGGTCGCCGAGGTCTATGCCAAACCGTTTATTGATGCGCAACAGCACCGTGAGGCCGCACGCCAAGTGATGGCGCGGCTGCGCCAAGAGCCCCATGTTGTTGAAGTTGACAGCTCCATGGCCGCCGCGCAAACACAGCTGCGCTTTGTTACCAACACCAGCAAAGCGGCACTGTCGGCGGTAGCCAGCGCCGATATCGCCACGGCGCTAAGGGTGGCATTAAAAGGTCAGCAGGTCGGTCAACTTTATGTTGATGATGAAATCAACCCGCTGCCTATCGAGGTGACGCTGCCATATCGCCACCGTACGCAAACACATGTTGGCGCCCTGCAGGTGAAAGGTCAGCGCAATATTAGCCAAAGTAGCTCGGAGCTTGGTTTATCTAGCGCTCCTCAGCCTATGGTGGCGCTGTCCGAGTTGGGCGAGTTTAACTCATTAGCGCGACCCCAGCCCATTGTGCGCAAAGACTTACAACGGGTTATCTATGTTATGGCTGAGCTCAATGGCCGTACCCCGGCGGAAGTGATTGCCGATGTCAGTGCCGATAAGGGCGTGGCAGAATTGCAAAACACCCCTTGGCAGCAGCGTACTTTTGTTGATTCGGGTGGCACTCAAGCATGGCACCTTGGCGAGGGGATTGATGTATCTTTTAGCGGCGAAGGGGAGTGGCGCATCACAATTGATGTGTTTCGCGATATGGGCATTGCCTTTGCCTTTGCGTTGGCGGCCATTTTAGTGTTGTTGCGGGTGCAAACAAAATCCATGAGCTTGGCATTAATTATTATGTCGGCCATTCCGCTTACCATTATTGGGATTATGCCCGGCTTTTGGTTACTGAATCAATTGGGTGAGCGCGCTATTGCCGGCGCGCCGGAGCCGGTGTTATTTACCGCCACGGCGATGATTGGCATGATTGCCCTGGCCGGTATCGTCATACGTAATTCACTGATCCTCGTGGAGTTTATTGAACAATCACGACGCCAAGGTGAAGCCATTAAAACGGCGCTTATTAACGCTGTGCAGGTACGTATGCGACCAGTGCTGTTAACCGCTGGGACCACCCTGCTGGGCAATATAATGATCATTTTTGATCCCGTCTTTAGCGGTCTCGCAATCGCGATTATTTTCGGCATTCTCGCCTCAACCCTATTCACTTTGCTGGTCGTGCCTTTGGTGTATTACCTGGTCTTTGCAAAAGAGGAAGCAAACAATGCGAACTAAGTTAACAGCGGCGCTCGTCATAGCTATTTTAGCCGCCGTAATAGTGTGGTTTTCTGGGGTGCTTACTCAGCATATTGCGCCAGGAGTTAAAACCGATGAACAATCATACCGAGGCGCCACCCATCAGGTTGAGCTTAGTGCCATAAATGTGGCAGAAGTGGTGCCAGGACAGGTTATTGCCAAGCAAAATACCCAAGTTTCAGCACGGGTATTAGCACAGATTGAGCGCTTTTTAGTGCGAGCAGGCGACACCGTAAAGCAAGGACAAGTGGTGATTGAGCTTGATAAACAGGCGCTACAAAGCCAAGTGCAGCAAGCCCAAGCGCAAGTAAATGCATTGCAAGCGTCATTGACGCAGGCCAGTAAACAGCTTCGCCGTGCTAACGAGCTATTTGCACAAGGGTTGATTTCGCAAAACGATATTGATGTAGCTACCGCCAACCATGACAACCTCAAAGCCAGTGTTGAGCAGGCCCAGCAAGCGTTGCAACAAGCGCAGATTGCCTTACAGTACGCCACCATTAAAGCACCTATTGCTGGACGCGTGGTCGAGCGTTTCGCTGAGCCGGGTGATACCGCGAGCCCAGGGCAGGCGCTACTGGCCATTTACAACCCGCAGCAACTACAGCTTGAGTTTGCGGTACGTGAAGGCCAGGCATTAACCTTGGATATTGGCACACAGCGACGAGTTTCAATTGCTTCGTTGGCGCTACACGCAGACGTGCCGTTGGTGGAGGTGGTCCCCGCAGCGGACAGTGGTTCGCGCTCACTGTTGATGCGCTTTGCGGCGCCACAAAGTGCGAAGCTGCTGCCAGGCTTGTATGCGCAGTTGGAGCTGCCAGCGTCTTCACGCCAAGGAGTGCTGGTGGCCCGCGAGTGGGTGCACCAACACGGTCAGCTGGACATGGTCATGGTGGTAAAGCAAGGGCAATTGCAGCGCCGCTATGTTCGTTTGGGGCAAGTTGTTGATAAGCAGGTCGAGGTGCTTTCAGGGCTGAGCCCCGGTGAGATAATAGCCACCGAAGCGCAGCCCGCAGCGCTATAAAAATGTTGCTATCTCAGTCAGCGATTTTTTCTGTAAAGCGTGGTTGGGCACCGTGGCATCGTCACTTGGGTAGCCGACCACGATAAGCATATAGGGACGTTCATTGTCTTTGTTACGGCCGCAAATTTCGCTCAGGAAGCTCATCGGCTTGGGAGTGTGCGTGAGGGTGGCTAGCCCGGCGCGATGTAAGCCTTGAATTAAAAAGCCTGTGGCGAGCCCAACAGACTCGTGAACATAATAATTGGGTTGCTGCTCATCGGTGTGTAAACCGCCTTTTTTCTGGCTAAATACCGCGATTAACCAAGGCGCATGTTGTAAATATGGCTTTTGCGCATCGGTGCCCAAAGGTTTGAGTGCATCTAGCCACTGCTGCCCAGCGCGGCCCTCATAAAACGAGCGCTCTAACTGCTCTGCTTGCTCGCGAATTTGCTTTTTTACGGCTTCGGAATTGATAGCGACAAAGTGCCAGGGTTGGTGGTTAGCTCCACTCGGCGCTGTGCCTGCCGCCTGAATGCAGGTTTCGATAATGCGTTTATCAACCGCACGGTCGCTAAAACTACGAATACTGTGGCGACGTTTGGCGGTGTCTAAAAACTCCTGCGCACGCGTCAGCATTTGCGCGGCAGGGTACTCAATAAAGTCGGTTAACGGGGTATGTTGGTGGGGCTGCATAGTGTACTCGCTCAATGGTGGTGGTGATTTTAGCCTAGGTCCGAATGGTATTTCTGTCTACATCATATTTACTTACATATTAACGTCGCGTTCATCTTTGTACCCGCTTTCCCCTGTGGTATAACCCTAGGCACTAATAATAAATATAAAAAGGAATACCCCGTGCTTTCGATTCAAGGCCTTACCAAAACATATGGCAATGGCGTGCAAGCGCTCAAAGGAGTGAATTTAACAATCCCTAAAGGCATGTTTGGGCTCCTTGGGCCGAACGGTGCCGGAAAATCATCATTGATGCGCACCATTGCAACCTTACAAACAGCGGATAGCGGCACCATCGAATTTGATGGACTGGATGTATTTAAACAGCCGCAGGAAGTGCGCCGCCGCCTGGGTTATCTGCCACAAGATTTTGGCGTCTATCCCCGAGTTAGTGCAGCAGATTTGCTCGATCATATGGCGATATTAAAAGGTTTAGACAACGCCAAAGAGCGTAAAGAAGTGGTCGATGGCCTACTTGCACACACCAATTTGTATGAGCATAAACTGAAAGCAGTGAGTGGTTTTTCAGGAGGCATGCGCCAACGCTTTGGCATTGCTCAAGCGCTGCTTGGCGACCCTGACCTACTGATAGTCGATGAGCCGACTGCGGGCTTAGACCCTGAAGAGCGGAATCGCTTTCACAACCTATTAGTTAGTTTGGGTGAGCAAAAAGTGGTGATCTTATCAACGCACATCGTTGATGATGTCAGTGAGCTATGCCCTAACATGGCGGTGCTAGCGGGTGGTGAAATTCTCTTGCAAGGCAACCCTATCGATTTGACCCATCAGCTTAATGGCCAGATTTGGCGTAAAGAAGTGGCCAATCAGCAGCAGGCGTTAGAGCTTGAGCAGCACCTACCGGTGATTTCTAAACGCTTGTTTGCTGGCAATACTATTTTGCATGTATTTGCCGATGCGCCGCCGGAAGGATTTGAGGCCGTGCCCAGTAACTTAGAAGACGTGTATTTCTCGACTTTATACCAGCAACGTGCAGCGGCACAGGCGTAGGAGGGCATATGTTACTTAAAATGCTCACCTTTGAGCTGCGCTATTTTTTGCGCCAGCCATCTTTTTACGTTTGTAGTTTATTGTTTTTCCTACTTTCGTTTGCCATGACCATGAGCGATAACCTCCCGTTGTGGGGTTCTAACGTGCATCTCAACGGCCCATTTGTGAATGCGTTTGTGCAAGTTGTGGCGTTGAATTTCGTGCTTTTTGCGGTGGTGAACTTTGTCGCTTCATCCAGCTTACGCAACGATACTGAAAACATGCTAGAGCTGGTGTACACCAAGCCCTTTAATAAGCAGGCTTACACCTTGGGTCACTTTTTAGGCTCTTTTGTGGTGACTGCGGTGGTAATGCTGTTTGTACCTTTAGGTGTGTTTGCGGGGAGCGCTTTTGGCGTCATGCTTGGTTGGTCGCCAGCCGAGCTGCTGGGCGAGCAGCATTTATCTCACTACCTGCAGCCTTATCTGGTTCTCGCTTTGCCCACCTTGTTTGTGATTGCGGTGTTTTGTCATGTAGCGGCGCTGCGTTTTCGTACCATGATGGCTGTATATATTGCCGCCGTGATTCTATTTCTCACTTATTCGACCCTTTCGGTGTATTTTGAAGAGCCGTCGGTACGGGTGTGGGCGGCATTATTAGATCCCTTTGGTTATGGTGCATTTGCAGATGTAACGCGTTATTGGACCACGGTTGAGAAGAATGAACTGTTATTACCTTTTTCCAGCTACCTGCTGTATAACCGCGTGCTATGGCTCGCTGTCGCAGGAGTCGTGTTTGCGCTGCTAGGACTCAAAAGTGGTTATCAGAGCCAAGGTAAAGATAAAAAGCGCCCAGGTGTATCGCAATCAATGCGTAAGCGCGCGCAACAAGCATTAGCCAACAATATCTCGGTGCGAGTACAGAGCATTAATACCCGCAGTCAGTTTATGATGCGCACCCGTTTTGAGTTTGCTCAGGTATTAATGAGCCCAGCGTTTTTGATTTTAGCGACCATCACGCTGTTTATGCTGATTGCTCCGCTACTCGCACCAGGGGTCAGCTATGGCGTATCCAACTGGCCGCTGACACAAACTATGGTTCCGCTTATTCAAGGGGCCATGGGCGTGTTGATGGTCATTGTGTTGGTGTACTACTCTGCTGAAGTGGTATGGCGCGAACGCAACTCAAAGTTTGGCGATATTATCGATTCTTACCCAGCACATAACTTAGTGTTTTGGGGCTCGAAGTTAACCGCTGTGACCGCTGTATTAGTGATGTTATATGTAGTGGGGATGGCGCTCACTATTAGTTATCAGCTGATCAAAGGCCACTTTAATATCGAACTGGGTCAATACTTATTCCGCTTGGGTTACTTAACCTTAGTGCCTTTATTTATGACCACAGTGTTGGCCTTCTTCTTCCAAGTGATCAGCCCCAATAAATATGTGGGCATGGTACTGTTTATTGTCTATTACGCCGTAAGCCTGATCCTTAACAACTATGGCTTTAGTCACAACATGTATGACTTTGCCGGCTCCCCAGCTGCTCCTTATTCTGATCTGAATACTTACGGTCACTTTCTTAATGCAATGCATTGGTACAATGTGTATTGGTTAGGTATGACCTTAGCTTTGGCAGCGTTAGGCTACGGCTTATGGCACCGAGGTCCGCAACAAAGCCTATTGGCGCGTATACGACTGCTCAGTTATAACTTAGGCGGTAAAGGGCAAGTATTGGCAGCCTGTGGGTTAGTGATGTTTGTCGCCAGCGGCGCGTGGATATACCACAACACGCGGGGACTGAACGAATTTCACACCAAAGACGATATTCAAGCTCTGCAGGTGCAATACGAAAAGCAGTTGGGCCAATATAAAGAAGCGCCTGTGCCTATGTTAACTAAGGTGGATATTACCGCTGATATCTATCCGCAGCGCCGACGTATTGAAGCACAAGCCGATATCACGTTCACCAACCCAACTGAGCAAGTGATTGAACGTTTCTTGGTGAGTAAACCGCAGTACAGTGAACAATGGCAGGTGCAACTAGAAGGCGGTGCCTTAGGTGAAAAGATTGATGACTTAAACACTTGGTGGTTTGAGTTCGAAAAACCTATGCAGCCAGGGGAGGTGCGTCAAGGCACTTTAACTGTGGTACGTGCCCACCAAGGCTTTAAAGATAGCGGCTTTGATACCAGCTTGGTTGAAAATGGCACCTTTATTAATAACGCGGAACTATTACCGGTATTTGGCTATCGCCTTGATTACCAGCTATGGGATCGCAACGAGCGTCGCAAACGTGATTTACCCGAGCTTGAGCGTGCCAATGACCTCGAGGATAGTCGCTATTATGGGCAAAATTTCTTTGGTGCCAACGTCGGTTTTATTGATTTCAGCGCCACGGTGAGCACTGATATTGACCAATTTGCTATCGCCCCAGGTTATTTGCAAAGTGAGCAAGTAGATGAAGAACGCGGACGCCGGACTTATCGCTATGAGATGGATGCGCCTATGGTGGACTTCTACAATATTATGTCGGCCCGCTTAGAGGTGAAGAAAGAGCGTTACAAAGGCATCAATATTGAAGTTTATTATCATCGTGACCACCCGTGGAATGTCGATACGATGATCCAGTCTACTAAGGACTCTATCGATTATTTCACCAAGGAGTTTGGTCCTTACCAGCATAAACAGCTACGAATCCTCGAGTTCCCAGGTTACCGTGGCTTTGCGCAGAGCTTCGCAAACACCGTTCCTTATTCTGAACGTATTGGCTTCATCACCGATTTGCGAGACCCAGATGATATTAACCTGCCTTATTATGTAACCGCTCACGAGGTTGCGCACCAGTGGTGGGGGCACCAAGTTGGTGCCGCCAATGTGCAGGGGTCGGCGGTCATATCTGAAACCTTATCTCAGTACAGTGCACTGCAAGTGATGGCGGAAAAATATGGCGAGCAGAAGCTGCGTAAATTCCTCAAGTATGAGTTAGATCGCTATTTGCAGGGGCGCACCATGGAAAGTTATCGCGAGATGCCGTTATACCGCTCTGAAAATCAGCAATATTTGCACTATCGTAAAGGCTCGGTGGTGATGATGGCGATTGCTGATAGGTTAGGCGATAAGCGCACCAACACGGCATTGCGGCACTTTTTACAGGAGTTTAAGTACCAAACGAACCCTTACCCCACAACTCTTGACCTGTTGCGTCACCTCAAAGCGCAAGCGAATGAGCAAGAGCAGGCCTTTATTGATGATCAGTTTAAACGCATCACTTTGTATGAGCTAGCGCTAGAAGATGTAGTCGTGAGTGAAACAAATGAGCAAAGCGGTAAGTTTAAAGTGACCTTGAGCATTGATGCCAAAAAAGTATATGCCAATGGTGAGGGGGTCGAGACAGAAGAGCCCATGCAGCAGCTGGTGGATATCGGCTTGTTCCACTTTGACCCTGAACAGTTAAGTGCCAACGATTCAGTGATTTACTTACAAAAGCATGAGCTGGTCTCAGGCGCCAATACACTAGAGCTGTACGTTGATGAGCGGCCAAGTTTTGCAGGTGTCGACCCACTCATTAAATTAGTCGATCGTGATAGCGCTAATAACGTGAAAAAGCTATAAGCTTAACGACACCAATATCGGGTTATGATCTGAGCTCTCGCGTGCCAACGCTTGAGCTCTTTTTATTTTTACCCCTCGGGTCCACACTTGATCCAAAGCGTAGCCAAAAAAACGCGTGCGCTGGTCAGGGGATAAGGTCACCGGTGCTAACTGCAAAGGAGTTAATAGCTGCTGTACTAATTGTTGACGGGAGTGGCTCCAGGTATTGAAATCGCCAGCAAAAATAACAGGCCCGTTATGCTGAGCAATGAGAAGGGTTAAGGTTTTTAGTTGGCGTTGATAGTCTTCGGTGCCCCAGGTAAAGTTGATACCGTGGAGGTTCACTACAAGTAAACTGCCCCCCTGCGCTAGCGCATAACGGCTTATACTTGATGCCTTCGGTGTTCGCAGCCAGGGTTCGCGTTGGTAAAAGCGACAATAGAGCTGCGGCTGAAAATCACTGAGCAATAAGGTACCGGTTTGTTTTGACCACCCCCGGAAGCCGGGGGAAAAGCGTGCATAAGGCTTAACAGCAAAGAGTTGTTGGTCGCGAAACGCCTCCTGTAAAAGCACAAAGTCAACGCCCTGAGACAGTGCTCTTAAATCCGGTAGTAGTTGTTCATGTTGTGCTTTATAAATATTCCAACTGAGGACTTCAATACGCTGTGGTAGGACGTCAGTGTGCGTAGTGATTGGTTTTCTGAGTTGCTGCGCGCATTGCCGTGGCGTTGAGACAATGCCCTGGATGTCTTCACTGGCAGCTGGTAACACCCACTGTTGCCAAAGTAAAAATGCGCTGTAAAACACCAAATATAAACTGATCACGACAATGATGTACCTTGAAGGGCTGCCAATGGGCTGTGCTATAGTGGCAAAAAAATATCAGGTTGCAAAGTATGGCACACAGAACTATTTCGCCTTTAGTGTTAGGGTTTTGGCGTATGCTCGATTGGCAGCGCAGCGCCCAACAAAACCTCGCGTTTGTAGAGCAATGTATTGAGCAGGGCATTGTTGATACAGATCATGCTGACATTTATGGTCAATATCGCTGTGAAGCGGCGTTCGGAGAGTTATTAAAGCTCAAACCCAGCGTACGTGAACAAATTCGTATCATCACCAAGTGCGGCATTGCGCTGCAGCAGGGTAAGCGCGCTGTGCCCGGGCATGTTAATCACTATAATTCCAGCCGTGAGCATATTATCGCCAGTGCTGAAAAGTCACTGCAGCATTTTCACACCGATCGTTTAGATTGCTTGCTGATCCACCGCCCAGACTACTTAATGCAGGCAGATGAAGTGGCTGAAGCATTCAATACCTTGAGAGCGCGTGGTGATGTATTGCACTTCGGCGTTTCTAACTTTACCACCAGTCAGTTTGAGTTATTGCAGTCGCGGTTGGATTTCCCGCTGCAAACCAACCAAATTGAGTTCTCTCCCTATCAGATGAATGCGTTAGATGAGGGTACTTTAGATCAGTGTCAACGTTGGCGCATAAACCCGATGTGTTGGTCGCCGCTGGCGGGCGGCAAGATATTTACGAGTATGACTGAAAAGGCACAAAGGTTACGGCAAACACTAGAGCAAATCGCACAGGAAATCGGGGCAAGCGGCCTAGATCAAGTGGTATATGCGTGGTTGTTGAAGCACCCAAGCCAGCCTGCTGTGGTGTTAGGTACGGGGAATATTGACCGTATTCGCAGTGCAATTGGCGCTCAGCTGCTAGAATTAAGCCATGAGCAATGGTATCGAATATGGCAGGCATCTAAAGGCCATGCAGTACCTTAAATATCACATCTATGTGTGGCTAATTGCAATGAGTCTTAGCTTTAGCCTTGTTGCGCAGCCCCAGCTACAGCTTTATACCGAGCACTGGCCGCCCTACAACTACCTTAATGAGCAGGGTCAGGTGGTTGGCCGGGCAACGCAAGCTGTGCGTGGGGCTTTAGAAGCCGCCAATATTGATGCTGATATTCACCTTACTACTTGGGCGCGAGCCTATAATTTAGCTAAAACTCGCGCTAACCACGGTATATTCGCAATTTATAAAACCGCACAGCGGCACCAGTTGTTTCACTGGTTTTGTCCCATCAGTGCGCCCACTCCTATGTTTATCTACAAGCGCAGTGATGATCAGCGCATAAAAGTGCATTCATTGGCTGATGTGAAGCAGTATACGCTCGCAGTGAGTCGAGACGGCTGGACTCATCAGCATTTGCGGCAACAGGGGTTTAGTGATGAGCGGCACTTAGATGTGGCGGCTAGCATTGAGGTCAGCATGACTAAATTTCTAGCTGGAAGGTTAGATTTAATTTTAAATACAGAAGCTGCGATGACCTTAGCGCTGCGTCAAAGGGAGTTATCGGCCAATACAGTAATCAAGGTGTGGGAGTTAGAGCAAAGTCAACGAACGCCATTATGCTTGGCAGTAAATAAACACTCTGATCCTCAGTTAGTGCAAGCTCTAAAGCAGGTTTTTGATGAGAAAAATAAAAGATAAAGGGCCTGACGGCCCCTGGTTTGCAGCAACAATAAGTCGGTAAATACCTACAAATCAAAGTCCATACTGTAGGACACGTAGGCTTTCAAATCGTCATCAGCATCAAGATCAGTTTGCAACAGGCCAAGTGTGAACCCGGCTTTACTGATGCTAACGCCATAATCTAAGTAACTATCATCTTCACCATACCACTCCCGAACGGTGTCACCACTTGAATGGCCTAGGTGGAATGCGAGCTCAGTGTCGGTGAAAACTGGAAAGCTAGCATTGAGCTCTAAATAAAGCATATCTTCTTCACTGGTGGCATCGTCTTCGGCATTAAGTAGGTAGCTCGCCCCTGCGCTCAGCCATTGCCAGCTTAGTGAACCATAAACCTCACCAAAACCAATGTCGTCAGCGGCATCAGGGTAGGCATAATAGATATAACCAACGTCGTAATCGATCTCTCCCGCTGTGCCGCCAAAGCCAGCGTACAAATCCATTTCATAACTAGTGCTTGCGGCTTCGCCGAAATCAATATTGGATAGCCAAGTTCCCATATAGAAGCCACTGTCCGTAGCATAATCTAAGCCGCCCGATACTGCGGCTTGGTCATCACTTTGTGTGATCCCTCGCCAATAATAGTTTGAACTAGCCGCCACATTCGCAGTTAGACTGTTCTTAGCATGACCTGTAATAGGCAACAGGGCGAGACAGAGTAGCCCCGAGACTTGCCAGCGTGTTGTTTTTATCATTGTTTCATTCCCGTTTTCGCGCTGTGTTGGCATAAACAGGGCAAAGGCCATGCCAGAGTATGAAATAAATTAATAATTAAATATTTTTCAACAGCTTGGTATTGATTTTTGGAAATGGCCAGATTTCACAAAGTGATCTGTTGCACGACCCTGGTGCATATTTTATGCGGATGCACCGAGATAATTCACACCACCGTGACTCGTTATGCGCTGGTACTGTTGCTGCAAACCAGGGGGAGGCGCTTGATAAGCTGGAGCGCCGAGCGGCGCTCTGTATGGGATGAGGGGTTAACCGAAAATGGTGCGCATTAAGGTGAGGGTATCATTGATGCTGCGGCCTTTCTCCACTTCGGCGATGATAGAGTCGCGCTTGGCGCGAATATGCTCTGGGATATCATCTTCGGCTAAAGCTCTATCTACCAGCGTTGCTGCAGACTCTTTGCTGCGTCTAGGTGCTTTGCTGGAAGATGAACGCTTCGGCTTATGGAGCAGCTTGTAGTAGTTTGATTGCTGCGCGCTATCCTCGGCGAAATAGAAAAATAAGCATGGTAAGAGTGCTTTGTTGGCACACAAGCGTTGCTCTAGGTCATTGTCGCCGCTGGCCATAGTGTACCAGGGTAGACGAGTTATAGTGCATACCAGCTCCTGCCAATATCGCTCGAAGTCGCGGTTACTCAATTTGGCAACACCTAGCGCAGCGCACAAAGTATCTAATTTAGCTTGGCTGGCAGGAGTGAATACATCGGGTCGGCGCATTGCTAACAGGCGCGTTGCCGGAGCAAGTGTAGGCTTTTCATCGGCATCGATGAAGGTGCTTTGATAGGCTGTAACAAAGGCACTGTAATGCTCGCGCGTTACCTCTCCTTGTAGTGGAATGTGCGCCAAAGCCTGATCAAAAAGAGCTGGGAAATCAGCCAGCAATTGGTGAAATGTTTTATTGGTTCTCGTTGCAGCAAAGAGCTCGACATCAAAGCGGTAGACTGCTGGGTCATGGCTGTTGAGGTGTTTACCCGCGACTACAAGGCGGTCCTCTTTACTGAGTTCAGCTAACGACAGTTCCCGTAGCTTGTCGATGTAGTCACATAAGGCTAAGTGTTCATCTAATAAAACGCGTGATTGCTGCTGTTGCAGGTATTCACATAGCACTGGCCAAGGAGTAATACGTAAGGCCTTCAGTTGCAAGAAGCTAATGGCTTCAGTAAGCAGTGTGTGTAGCTTCTTTACACAAGGGAGCTGCTGAGGCTCTAGTAACTCGTAGTTTAGGCGGTTATTGAGTGCGTCAAGTAACTCATAACACCAACCTAAGAACTCGTCTGGGTGGTTTTTAACCTTCACCGCCATTAGATTTAGGCTGATATCGGTCGCCTGTTTTAAAATATTTTGATAAATCTGACTTTCTTGTTCACCCAGCGCCATTTTTGATGGGGATATAAGCAACTTCTTCATGCTTGGTACTACAACTCCACTTGATACAACACAGCCCACTTTAAGCGGGGCTGTGCATCATACTGACATTGTGTGTTGATGCAATATTGACTTTGCTGTTTTAAGTAGCCCGGTGGCTTATCTACTATAGGGAGCACACATATAATCATAGCGTTGTAGGTTGAGCCCCCATTGACGATATGAATCCGTGTGCGTAAAACCAAGTTTTTGCAAAATGCGTACAGAGCCCGTGTTGGCACTATCTACTTCGGCATAAATTCCTGGTATTGCGAGGGTGTTTAGCCCATATGTCATGACGCTCTGTGCCGCCTCATAGCCAAGACCCTGTTGCCAATACTGAGGAAGCATGCGGTAGCCCAAATCAGCAAGCTGTTGTTGCGGGTTGAACTTAAAACCACAAAATCCAATTAACCTGTTGTGTTGCTTGTGTATCAAGGCATAACGAGCGTAACCATAACGTTCATATTCGTGTAACCAAACGTCTTTGATGAGGCGCCGAGCCTGCTCGCTGGTGCTTATCTGAGCGGGGTCTCCGGTATACCGAGTGACTTCGGTGTTGGCATTAAATGCGCGCACTGCTTCGGCATCAGCAAGTCGGAAATGACGCATCTGCAGCCTTGGTGTGTCTATTAATAGGGTCATGTTAGCTCCTTTTCGTTTGACAACCAGTGTAATGGCACGTAAAAAAGCAAAACAGACACAGTGAAAATGAAAAATAAGCAATACAGATGCCTAGTTTTATCTATCAGCGAGAGGCCGAGGTACTAGCTAAGTCAATTAATAATGGCCAATTAAAACAGGGTGATAGGCTTCTTTCTGTCCGGGATTTCGCTCGTGAAAGAAAAGTTGGGATATCGACAGCTGCTAAAATTTATGAACATTTGCAAAGACAACAACTCATTGAGGCCCGGCCGCGCAGTGGTTATTACGTTTGTGCTCGTCAACAAAGCACTGCGCAACAAAACTTTGGTGATAAATTAATCCCAAGTGAGCTGATTTCCATGCCGTTACACAAAGCGGTGCAATACAGTTTTAACGACGCAGATATAGTGCCGCTATCCTGCACTGGGCCAAGTACGGTATTAGACAACGAAGCGTTACTCACGCGGGCTCAAAAGCGTGTGCGCAGGCAGCGTCCATTTAAATTACTCCAAGACAATCGCGAAGCCGGTATTGATTCGCTGCGCCAAGAAATTGCGACACATTATGCGTTGAGTCAGCAGCTTATAAATCCAGCCGAGGTCGTGATCACCCATGGACGCAGTTCGGCACTTACTTTGGCGTTAAAGGGATTAGGGTTGAGTGAGCATAAGGTGGCAGTTGAGTCTCCAAGCTCATTTTTTATATTGGCGCATTTGCACCACAGCGCTCAAGCCTATGTGGGTGTCCCTATACAGCCGGACTTCGAAACCGAATTGGCATTATTGGAGCAGGCTCGACAGGAGCATGACATTCGCGCTTATATTTTTAACCCTAATTATCAAGATCCGACAGGGCGCCTGCTGAGCGAACAACAAAAACGTGCATTGTTGGCTTGGGCGCAGCGCCATGATGTTGCACTAATTGAATATGACCGTGGCGAGCTTAGTTTTAGTGAGTTTCGACCTCCGTCAATTGCGAGCCTCTTAGATGAAGATAGCTCTCTAGCGGTGATCAGCATATGTGACTACAGTGATACATTGTCGTTTGCTCTAACCTTGGGGTATATGCTCTGCCGTAATTGCGCTGCTGATATTATTTTGACTAAATCAGTGCTTAGTGAGGCGAGCGACATCGCGAGCCAAGAGCTGGTTACTCATTTGTATCGCAGTGGTGACTATCGCCGTTTAACCCGACGTTTACGAGCGCAACTATTAAGGCAGTACCAGCAGGTTGATGAAATTTTCAATCACTTTGGCGTTGCACATTTATACCAAGACATCGGTGGTGGGCCAAGCTTATGGTTTGAGCTTCCCCAAGGAGGCTGCAGTGATGAGCTATGGCAACGGTTGATTACTCGGCGTATCGCCATTGCGCCTGGCGAACTCTTTATGCCACAAATCGATTATGCGCGTTTTTTTCGTATGACCTTCGCCCTACCTTGGGAGAAAACCATGGCGCAAGCAGTGCATACGCTGGCTCAGCAACTATCATCCTATATTCATGAACTTTAACTACAATTACACAGATAACTACTTTAGGTTATGCTAAACACATTTGCTTTAATGGAACGAGGTTCACCATGAAGACCCTAGCCAAGGTTTTGGGCGTAATCATAGTCGTAATTATCGGCTTACTCATCGCCATTCCTTTCTTTATTCCTGTCGATGCCATCTTCAATAAAGTGTCAGAGCAGGTACAAAACACCACAGGGCGCACACTGACGATTGCCGGCGATAAAGACTTAGCGATTTTCCCTTCACTGCGATTAGAGCTTAATGATGTTAGCTTTAGTAATATGGAAGGGGGATCGCGAGCCAATATGGCGACGATGAAACAATTGGATGTGCATATCCCCTGGAGCACCTTATTCTCTGGCGAAGTGAAGCTGGATAAGTTTGTTATCCGTGAGCCGGATGTGTTGCTGGAAACAAATGCCCAAGGCCAAGGCAATTGGCAGCTCTTTGATAAGGTCGCAACTGAGCAATCGCAACAAAGCACTGAGCAAGGCCAAGTCAAGCTGCCAGACAACTTTGATATTGAGCTTGGAGAAGTGGCTATTTATGGTGGTCAGTTTACCTATCTGGACGGGCAAACTGGAAGTAAACAACAAATTAGCGACTTGGAATTAGCGGTATTACTTAAATCGTTACGCCAACCTTTAGAATTAGAAGGGGGCATAACGTACATGGGTGAGCGGTTTAACCTTGATATAGAATTGGATAACCCAATCAAAGCCATCGAAGGTCGACCATTTACGCTTACGCAAAACTTAACATCTGCGCTTGTTGATATGGAATTTAAAGGCAACATTGCTGAGCAGGGTGGAAACATTAGCGGCACCTTGATGTTGCAAGGGGATTCGGTGAAGCGCATTGCCAAGTGGCAAGGCGTTGAGCTCAATGCCAAAGACAACGCGTTTAATGATTTCCGTGTAGAGGGCAGTATGCAACTGCAAGGACAGGCTTTTACTATTAATAAGCTCGTGGCGACGTTAGATCAGCTTGCCATCGAAGGTATGAGTACGATTCACCTTGGCGAGCGTTTAGCGCTTACTGCCAACGTAGATTTGGGCATGCTAGATTTAAACCCTTACTTACCGGAGCCTGCCGCGAATACCGAGCAACCAAGTAATGATGATTCTCAGGCTCAACCCTTAGAATGGGATGATACGCCGATAGATCTTTCTGCCCTGAATGCCCTTGATGCCGATATTGTGGTTCGCTCAAGTGGCTTAAAAGCGCGTGATATTACACTCGGTGAGAACCAATTCAGTATTAAGCTTGATAATGCCGTAGCCACTCTCAGTATGGATAAATTCGCTGCCTATGAAGGCCAGGGAACCGGCAAAGTAACGCTGAACGCAGCGCGACAGCCTTACCACATCGATACTCAGTTTGACCTCAGTGGTATAAATGCTGAGCCTCTTCTTAGCGATGCGGTGAAGTTTGATAAGTTAATGGGTAAAGGGGCGCTCAATTGGCAACTGACTACCGAAGGGCAAAGCCAACAAGACTTCGTTGATGCGCTGGCTGGCAAATTAGCATTCAGTTTTGCCGATGGTGCTGTTAAAGGAGCGAACATTGCTGAATTGGTGCGAAAGGCGAAGGAACTCATTAAGGGAAATACATCCGCACTTTCACAAGGCCTTAATACTGGTTTTGATAAGTCTCAGCAGACAGACTTTACCGCTTTAACGGGGAGTATGAACTTTACCAAAGGCGTTGGCGTCAACTCAGATTTGTCGTTGCTAAGCCCGCTCATTCGTATTACTGGTGAAGGCCAAGTGGATCTCCCCGCGACCAAGGTAAACTACCGCTTAGTAACGGGGATTGTGGATTCAATCGAAGGTCAAGGCACCACCGATGACAGTACCGGTTTCAAAATTCCGGTTCGTATAAAAGGTCCTTTCCATGACGTGGCGGTTAACTTGGACGTTGGTGAGGCTGCCAAAGAGGAAGTGAAAGAAAAAGCCAAAGAAAAAGTAAAAGACAAACTCAAAGGCTTGTTTGGCGGCTAATCCCCCCCATATATACATGCAGCATCAAGGCACTTTTGTGCCTTGATGCTTTTATAAGCAATTGATGGTGCGAAAAATAGCCTGTTTTCGATAATTTTCTGTTCTCACCTTAGGGCTCTCAGAGCCTTTATTAACCGAGCTAAGTAAAGAAATTAATTAAAAATTAGCCTACCTTTTGCCCGCCATTACTGATACAATTGCCCGCCCTCAGCACACAAGTAACCGAAAAGTTGCCTGTTAATTGAGCGGATAATTTATTTAATGCCTTAATTTTTAACGGAATTATGGCGAGTTGTAACTACACCGGAGCACATTAAGATGATCCAAATGCAAACTCAGCTGGACGTTGCAGATAACAGCGGCGCCCGCAAAGTGCAGTGTATTAAAGTCCTTGGCGGTTCACACCGTCGTTACGCATCGGTTGGTGACATCATTAAAGTTGCTGTTAAGGAAGCGATTCCTCGCGGCAAAGTTAAAAAAGGTGATGTTAAAAACGCGGTTGTTGTGCGTACCAAAAAAGGCGTTCGTCGTCCAGACGGCTCTTTGATCCGTTTCGATAGCAATGCGGCTGTTATCTTAAACGATAGCAACCAGCCAATCGGAACCCGTATCTTCGGCCCTGTGACTCGTGAACTTCGTACTGAAAAGTTCATGAAGATCGTTTCACTAGCACCAGAAGTACTATAAGGAGTCGATCATGGCAGCAAAAATCCGTCGTGATGACGAAGTAATCGTACTGGCCGGTAAAGACAAAGGTAAGCGCGGTAAAGTGCTTTCAGTTGTTACTGAAACTGGTCGAGTATTTGTTGAAGGCGTAAACCTTATCAAGAAGCACCAAAAGCCTGTTCCTCAGTTGAACCAAGCTGGCGGTATTGTTGAGAAAGAAGCGTCTATCGACGTATCAAACGTTGCGATCTACAACTCGGAAACGGGTAAAGCAGATCGTGTAGGTTTCAAGATTGAAGACGGTAAGAAATTACGTATCTTCAAATCTACTGGTAAAACTATTTAATAGTTGGAGTAGACGATGGCGAAACTGCATGAAGTATATAAAGACAAAGTAGTCGCTGAACTTCAAAAGAAGTTTGGTTTCAGCTCTGTCATGCAAGTCCCTCAGATCGAAAAGATCACATTAAACATGGGTGTGGGCGAAGCCCTAGCTGACAAGAAAATTCTAGAAAACGCTGTTGCTGATCTAGAAGCAATCTCTGGTCAGAAGCCTCTTATCACGAAAGCACGCAAATCAGTTGCTGGCTTTAAGATCCGTGAAGGCTACCCAATTGGTTGTAAAGTAACCCTACGTGGCGAGCGTATGTGGGACTTTTTTGAGCGTTTGGTTTCAATCGCTATCCCGCGTATTCGCGATTTCCGTGGTGTAAGCGCTAAGTCTTTCGACGGTCGCGGCAACTACAGCATGGGCGTACGTGAACAAATCATCTTCCCAGAAATCGATTATGATCGTGTAGACCGTGTACGTGGTCTAGACATCACTATCACTACTTCTGCGCAGAATGATGAGGAAGGCCGTGCGTTGTTAGAAGCGTTTAACTTCCCATTCAAGAAATAAGGGTAGGGTTATGGCAAAGAATTCAATGAAAGCGCGCGAAGCAAAGCGCACTAAACTAGTTGCCCAATACGCTGAAAAGCGTGCGGCACTAAAAGCTATCATCAGCGATGTTAATTCATCAGATGAAGAGCGTTGGGACGCGGTTCTGAAGCTTCAGACTCTTCCGCGTGATTCAAGCCCTGCACGTCAACGTAATCGTTGTAACATCACGGGCCGCCCACATGGTTACCTTCGCAAGTTCGGCCTAAGCCGTATCAAAGTTCGCGAAGCAGCTATGCGCGGTGAAATTCCTGGCCTTAAAAAGGCTAGTTGGTAATAGAATCACGGGAGTAAGACAATGAGCTTGCAAGATCCTATTGCGGATTTGTTCACACGTATCCGTAACGGCCAGACTGCGAAGAAGGTTTCTATCTCAATGCCATCTTCAAAGCTGAAAATAGCAGTTGCTAAAGTACTAACTGATGAAGGTTATGTTTCTGGTTACTCAGTAACAGAAGGCGCTAAACCTGAACTAAACATCGAGCTTAAGTACTTCGAAGGCAAAGCTGTAATCGAAAACATCCAGCGTGTTAGCCGCCCTGGTCTACGTATCTATAAGAAACGTGACGCATTACCTAAGGTAATGGGTGGTCTAGGTATCGCTATCGTATCAACTTCTAAAGGCCTGATGACTGACCGTGCTGCGCGTAGCGCTGGCGTGGGCGGTGAAATCATTGGCTTTGTAGCGTAATCGGAGGGGACTATGTCGCGTATAGCAAAGGCACCTATTAATGTTCCAGCCGGTGTAGAAATCACGCTTAAAGGCCAGGACATCACAGTTAAAGGTAAGAATGGTGAACTTAGCCGTGCTATCAACGAAGCGGTTGAAGTTTCATTCGAAGACAATGTAATCACCACTAAACCTGTAGAAGGCGTTGCTAACGCTTGGGCTCAAGCTGGTACTGCACGTGCACTTATCAACAACATGATTGTTGGTGTGAACGACGGTTACGAGAAGAAGCTACAGCTAGTTGGTGTTGGTTACCGTGCTGCGGTGAAAGGTAAAGTACTAGATTTAACGCTAGGCTTCTCACACCCAGTCAACTTCGAGATCCCAGAGGGCATCACGATTGAAGCTCCGAGCCAAACTGAGATCGTTGTTAAGGGCGCAGACAAGCAGCTAGTTGGTCAAACTGCTGCAAACATTCGCGCATACCGTGAGCCAGAGCCTTATAAAGGTAAAGGTGTTCGCTATGCTGACGAATACGTGCGTCGTAAAGAGGCTAAGAAGAAGTAAGGTAGGACGATGGATAAGAGAACAGCACGTCTACGTCGCGCTAAGCGCTCACGTAGAAATTTTATTGAACAGGGCAAAATCCGCCTTGTTATCCACCGCACGCCACGTCACATCTATGCTCAGGTTATTAGTGCTGAGGGTAGTGTACTGGCTGCTGCTTCTACTGTTGAGAAAGCAATTGCTGAAACAGTTAAAGGCACTGGCAACATCGAAGCTGCTCAAGCAGTGGGTAAAGCAGTTGCAGAACGTGCGGCTGAAAAAGGCGTTAACGAAAGTATCGCTTTTGACCGCAGTGGCTTTAAATATCACGGCCGTGTGAAGGCGCTTGCGGATGCAGCGCGTGAAGCCGGTCTGCAATTCTAGGAGTAGACAATGGCTAACGTAGAAGCAAAGCAACAACAGCCTGATTTGGCTGAAAAGCTAATCGCGGTAAACCGTGTGTCTAAGGTGGTTAAAGGTGGTCGTATCTTTAGCTTCACTGCACTTACAGTAGTAGGTGACGGCGCAGGTAAAGTAGGTTTTGGTTATGGTAAAGCACGTGAAGTTCCAGCTGCTATTCAAAAAGCAATGGAAAAAGCACGTCGTAACATGATCAAGGTAGAGCTTAAAGGCAATACACTTCAGCACCCTATCAAGGGTCGTCACGCTGGTTCTAAAGTGTACATGCAACCAGCATCTGAAGGTACTGGTATCATCGCCGGTGGTGCGATGCGTGCAGTACTAGAAGTAGCTGGTGTACAAAACGTATTGTCAAAAGCCTACGGTTCGACTAACCCGATCAACGTTGTTCGCGCAACTATCTCAGCACTAGAGAACATGAAGTCTCCAGAAGCAGTTGCTGCGAAGCGTGGTCTTAGCGTTGAAGAAATTTTGGGGTAAGACACCATGGCAAATACAGTAAAAGTAACTCAAGTACGTAGTTCAATCGGCCGCTTGCCGAAGCATAGAGCTACATTACGTGGCCTTGGTTTACGTCGTATCAACCACACTGTAGAGCTAGAAGATACGCCTTCAGTACGTGGTATGATCAACCAAGTTTCTTACATGGTTAAGGTTGAGGGGTAATTCGAATGAATTTGAATACACTTTCACCTGCTGCAGGTGCAAAATCAGCCGGCAAACGTGTGGGCCGTGGTATCGGTTCTGGCCTAGGTAAAACTGGTGGCCGTGGTCACAAAGGTCAAAAATCACGTTCTGGTGGTAAAGTACGCGTTGGTTTCGAAGGCGGTCAAATGCCTATGCAACGCCGTCTACCTAAGTTTGGTTTCACTTCACGCAAGTCTCTTGCGACTAAAGAAGTGAATCTATTCGAAATCGCTAAAGTTGAAGGCGATGTGGTAGATCTAAACGCGTTACAAGCAGCTGGTCTGGTTAAGAAGAACATCCAGTTCGTTAAAGTAGTTAAATCTGGTGAAGTTTCTCGCGCCGTCACTGTTAAAGGTCTTAAAGTGACCAAAGGTGCACGCGAAGCGATTGAAGCTGCCGGAGGCAAGGTAGAAGAGTAAGGAAGTACTTTATGGCTAAACCAGGTCACGATATGCAAAGTGCACAAAGCGGGCTTGCGGAGTTGAAGCGTCGTTTACTATTTGTACTCGGTGCTATCATTATTTACCGTTTAGGTTCATTCGTGCCGATCCCTGGGATTGACGCCGCTGTACTTGCCGAATTCTTCGAGCAACAGAAGGGCACCATTGTTGAAATGTTCAACATGTTCAGCGGTGGTGCGCTTGAGCGTGCTTCGGTACTTGCACTGGGTATTATGCCCTATATTTCGGCCTCAATTATCATGCAGCTACTAACGCATATACATCCTGCGATGGTAGAGCTGAAAAAAGAGGGTGAACAGGGGCGTAAGAAAATCAGTCAGTACACGCGTTATGGTACGCTCGTGCTTGCTACGTTCCAATCAATCGGTATTGCTACTGGCTTACCGAACATGATGGACGGGTTAGTTGTTAACCCCGGCTTTGGTTTCTATTTCACTGCTGTAGTGAGCTTAGTAACCGGCTGTATGTTCTTGATGTGGTTGGGCGAACAAATTACAGAGCGTGGTATCGGTAACGGTATCTCAGTTCTGATTTTTGTTGGTATCGTAGCTAACCTGCCGTCTGCTATTGGTTCGACAGCCGAAATGGCGCGCCAAGGTGAATTGAACATTTTGGTACTGGTATTGATTGCGGTAATCGTGTTTGCCGTTACTTACTTGGTGGTTTTCTTTGAACGTGGTCAACGTCGTATTGTTGTTAACTACGCAAAGCGCCAACAAGGTCGTCAGGTGTACGCTGCTCAAAGCACACACTTGCCGTTGAAAGTAAATATGGCTGGGGTTATTCCACCAATCTTTGCTAGTAGTATCATTCTGTTCCCTGGTACAATTGCAAGCTGGTTCGGCCAGGGTGAAGGTCCTGTAGCTGACGTGTTACAAGCCATTTCCACAGCATTGACTCCGGGTCAACCGCTGTACGCAATGGTCTTGGCTGCTGCTATTATCTTTTTCTGCTTTTTCTACACTGCGTTGGTTTTCAACCCGCGTGAAACTGCAGACAACCTGAAAAAATCTGGAGCTTTCATTCCAGGTATTCGTCCAGGTGAGCAGACATCGAAATACATTGATAAAGTAATGACACGCCTGACATTGGCAGGTGCCTTGTACATTACCTTTATCTGTCTAGTGCCCGAGTTTATGACCATGGCATGGCAAACGCCATTCTACTTCGGCGGTACATCAATCTTGATTATCGTTGTTGTGATCATGGACTTTATGGCACAAGTACAGACCCATCTGATGTCACATCAGTATGATTCTGTGCTGAAAAAAGCAAACCTTAAAGGCTATGGCCGATAAGGTCGGTTTACGGAGTTGAGTAATGAAAGTACGTGCTTCCGTTAAGAAAATCTGCCGTAACTGCAAAGTAATCAAACGTGCCGGCGTTGTACGTGTGATTTGCAGTGAGCCTAAGCACAAGCAAAGGCAAGGCTAATTAAACAAGTCATGCAGGCTGAGTGGTATGCTCGGCCTGTGTTTTTCATTGTAGTTTGGTCATCACTTGAGTATCCTAACGGGCTTTTCGAGAAGATGATTACCAAATTTAAACTATAGGAGATGTGTTAGTGGCCCGTATAGCTGGCATTAACGTTCCTGATCATAAACATGCGGTTATTGGTTTAACCTCAATTTATGGTGTAGGTAAAACCCGCGCTAAGGCGATCTTGGCAGCGGTAGGTATCGCAGAAGATACTAAAATCGGTGAACTAAATGACGAAACTCTTGACACGCTTCGTGAAGAAGTTGGCAAGTACACTGTAGAAGGTGATCTTCGTCGTGAAGTTACTTTGAACATCAAGCGTCTTATGGACCTTGGTTGCTTCCGTGGTTTACGTCACCGTCGTTCGCTACCACTACGTGGTCAGCGTACTAAGACTAACGCGCGTACTCGTAAGGGTCCTCGCAAGCCTATCAAGAAATAAGGTGGGGTAAATTATGGCTAAAGCACCAATTCGTCGTAAGAAGGTCAAAAAGCAAGTTGCTGATGGCATGGCTCACGTTCATGCGTCTTTCAACAACACTATTGTTACGATTACAGACCGTCAAGGTAATGCACTTTCTTGGGCAACTGCCGGTGGTTCAGGTTTCCGTGGTTCACGTAAATCTACACCATTCGCTGCTCAGGTAGCTGCAGAGCGTGCAGGTACTGCTGCACAAGAATACGGTTTGAAGAACTTAGAAGTATTCATTAAAGGTCCAGGTCCAGGCCGTGAGTCTGCTGTACGTGCATTGAATGCTGCTGGTTTCCGTATCACAAACATCACTGACGTGACGCCAATTCCACACAATGGTTGTCGTCCACCGAAGAAACGTCGCGTATAACAATAGGTTAGGAGAAAGAACATGGCAAGATATTTGGGCCCTAAGCTCAAGCTAAGTCGTCGTGAAGGTACTGACCTGTTCCTTAAGAGCGGCGTACGAGCTATCGACTCTAAGTGTAAACTTGAGACAGCACCTGGTCAGCACGGCGCCCGTAAGGGTCGTTTATCTGACTACGGTCTACAGCTACGTGAAAAGCAAAAGGTTCGTCGTATGTACGGCATCCTTGAAAAGCAATTCCGTAACTACTACAAAGAAGCTGCTCGCCTTAAAGGCAATACAGGTGAAAACCTACTTCAGCTTCTAGAGCAACGTCTAGACAATGTTGTATATCGCATGGGTTTTGCAAGTACACGTGCTGAAGCGCGTCAGCTAGTAAGTCACAAAGCGATTATGGTTAATGGTCGTGTTGTAAACATTCCTTCTTTCAACGTTACTCCTGAAGATCAGGTAGAAATTCGTGAGAAGTCGAAGAAGCAAGCACGTATCGTTGGAGCTCTAGAATTGGCTGAGCAACGTGAGAAGCCAACTTGGGTTGAAGTTGACGGTAAGAAAATGGAAGGTACTTTTAAGCGCCTACCTGAGCGTTCTGATCTGTCTGCGGACATTAACGAACAACTAATCGTCGAACTTTACTCGAAGTAAAGTTAAGAGTTAAGAGAGGATAAAATGCAGGGTTCTGTAACCGAATTCCTAAAACCAAGGTTAGTCGATATCGACGCTATCAACCCAACTCGTTCAAAAGTGGTACTAGAGCCGCTTGAGCGTGGTTTTGGTCACACTCTAGGAAACGCTCTACGTCGTATTCTGTTGTCATCTATGCCTGGATGCGCAGTTACTGAGGTAGAAATTGATGGCGTTTTACATGAGTACAGCGCGAAAGAAGGCGTACAAGAAGACATCATTGAAATCCTGTTAAACCTTAAAGGTCTAGCAGTTAATATCGAAGGCAAAGATGAAGTTTTTCTGACCCTGACTAAATCTGGTGTAGGCCCTGTGACTGCGGCAGATATCCAGCACGATGGTGATGTAACAATCAGCAATCCTGATCACGTAATTTGTCATTTAACAACTGACAATAGCGAGATCAGCATGCGCATCCGTGTTGAGCGTGGTCGTGGTTATGTACCAGCTTCTAGCCGCGTATCCTCTGAAGACGATGAGCGCCCAATCGGCCGTTTGTTGCTTGATGCATCATTCAGCCCAGTTGAGCGTATTGCGTACTCGGTCGAATCAGCACGTGTTGAACAACGTACTGACTTAGACAAGTTAATCATTGATATGGAAACAAACGGCACTTTAGATCCTGAAGAAGCGATCCGCCGTGCGTCGACCATTCTTGCTGAGCAATTAGAAGCATTCGTAGACTTACGTGATGTTTCTGAGCCAGAAGAGAAGGAAGAGAAGCCAGAATTCGATCCTATTCTGCTTCGTCCAGTTGATGATCTTGAGCTAACAGTTCGTTCAGCAAACTGCTTGAAAGCCGAGCAAATTCAATATATCGGTGATTTAGTACAGCGTACCGAAGTTGAGCTTCTGAAAACACCTAACTTAGGTAAGAAGTCTCTAACTGAGATCAAAGACGTGCTTGCATCACGTGGTCTGTCTCTAGGCATGCGCCTAGAAAACTGGCCGCCAGCAAGCTTAGCTGAGTAATCTAAATCACTATATTTAGTTTAGTTAGAAGGATAGGGTCATGCGCCATCGTAAGAGTGGTCGTCAATTAAACCGTAACAGCAGCCATCGCAAAGCGATGTTCAGCAATATGGCTGGTTCTTTGGTGAAGCACGAAATCATCAAAACAACATTGCCTAAAGCGAAAGAGCTGCGCCGTGTAATTGAACCTTTAATCACACTGGCTAAGACTGATAGCGTTGCAAATCGCCGTTTAGCATTTGCTCGCACGCGTGATAAAGAAGTTGTTGGTAAGTTGTTTAGCGAGATTGGTCCTCGCTACGAAGGCCGTCCTGGTGGTTACACTCGTATTTTGAAGTGTGGCTTCCGTGCAGGCGACAACGCACCAATGGCTTACATTGAACTAGTAGATCGCCCAGTTGCGAGCGAAGACGTTCAAGAAGACGCACAGTCTGCAGAGTAAGTCGTAAAAGACACAAAAAGCCGAGCTTATGCTCGGCTTTTTCTTTTTATGGCCAAAATTAAATTTCAGCTCTTCTATATATAGCTATTTAGCTAAACCCTTCTCTATATAAAACATCTTAAATGTAGCAATTTAGATCTTAAATAGATCTATAACTGTTAAATACAGTAGTTTTAGTTTTATTTTTGTTCAAACGATCCGTTTTTTGCAGTTTTCTTTAAAAAAGGGGTTGCGTGGAAATCGAATCTCCCTATAATGCGCATCCACCGACACGGCGGACTGCTTACAAACAAGCACTTCAACGAGTTGGGTGAGTCAAGTAAAACTGAGTTTTAAACAGCGCATTGAAAAATGCAAACTTCTTAAAATAAAGTGTTGACAATAAAGTGGGGTTGAGTAGAATGCACAGCCCTGAACGGGAGCAAAGCTTCCGAGGCGAAAGCCTAAAACGTTCTTTAAAAATATGAAGCAATCATCTGTGTGGGCACTCGTACAGATTGAGTTCTAACAGCGGATTTCAGTTTTACTGAATGACGCAAACAAATTTAGAGTCTCAATTGAGCTGAGTGACCAACGGCAATAAATTTAATTTATTGCAGCACAGTCAATTCGATATCGACAGATATCAAAATCAGTATTCATTGAGCTGAATCTTCGGATTCAAAAAAAACTTTTAATTGAAGAGTTTGATCATGGCTCAGATTGAACGCTGGCGGCAGGCCTAACACATGCAAGTCGAGCGGAAACGAAGAGGTGCTTGCACCTCTGGCGTCGAGCGGCGGACGGGTGAGTAATGCTTGGGAACATGCCTTGAGGTGGGGGACAACCGTTGGAAACGACGGCTAATACCGCATAATGTCTACGGACCAAAGGGGGCTTCGGCTCTCGCCTTTAGATTGGCCCAAGTGGGATTAGCTAGTTGGTGAGGTAATGGCTCACCAAGGCGACGATCCCTAGCTGGTTTGAGAGGATGATCAGCCACACTGGGACTGAGACACGGCCCAGACTCCTACGGGAGGCAGCAGTGGGGAATATTGCACAATGGGCGCAAGCCTGATGCAGCCATGCCGCGTGTGTGAAGAAGGCCTTCGGGTTGTAAAGCACTTTCAGCAAGGAGGAAAGGGTGTAAGTTAATACCTTACATCTGTGACGTTACTTGCAGAAGAAGCACCGGCTAACTCCGTGCCAGCAGCCGCGGTAATACGGAGGGTGCGAGCGTTAATCGGAATTACTGGGCGTAAAGCGTACGCAGGCGGTTTGTTAAGCGAGATGTGAAAGCCCCGGGCTTAACCTGGGAACTGCATTTCGAACTGGCAGGCTAGAGTGTGATAGAGGGTGGTAGAATTTCAGGTGTAGCGGTGAAATGCGTAGAGATCTGAAGGAATACCGATGGCGAAGGCAGCCACCTGGGTCAACACTGACGCTCATGTACGAAAGCGTGGGGAGCAAACAGGATTAGATACCCTGGTAGTCCACGCCGTAAACGATGTCTACTAGGAGCTCGGCTTTTCGGAGCTGTTTTCCAAAGCAAACGCATTAAGTAGACCGCCTGGGGAGTACGGCCGCAAGGTTAAAACTCAAATGAATTGACGGGGGCCCGCACAAGCGGTGGAGCATGTGGTTTAATTCGATGCAACGCGAAGAACCTTACCTACACTTGACATCCAGAGAACTTTCTAGAGATAGATTGGTGCCTTCGGGAGCTCTGAGACAGGTGCTGCATGGCTGTCGTCAGCTCGTGTTGTGAGATGTTGGGTTAAGTCCCGCAACGAGCGCAACCCCTATCCTTAGTTGCCAGCGATTCGGTCGGGAACTCTAAGGAGACTGCCGGTGATAAACCGGAGGAAGGTGGGGACGACGTCAAGTCATCATGGCCCTTACGTGTAGGGCTACACACGTGCTACAATGGCGCATACAGAGTGCTGCGAGCCTGCGAGGGTGAGCGAATCACTTAAAGTGCGTCGTAGTCCGGATTGGAGTCTGCAACTCGACTCCATGAAGTCGGAATCGCTAGTAATCGCGAATCAGAATGTCGCGGTGAATACGTTCCCGGGCCTTGTACACACCGCCCGTCACACCATGGGAGTGGGTTGCTCCAGAAGTGGTTAGCCTAACCTTCGGGAGGGCGATCACCACGGAGTGATTCATGACTGGGGTGAAGTCGTAACAAGGTAGCCCTAGGGGAACCTGGGGCTGGATCACCTCCTTATACGATTTAGAACGAATTTGTTCGCAGTGTCCACACAGATGATTGTTACTTACTTGCCAAGGCGGGTAGGTAATATTTGCTCTTTAACAATTTGGAAAGCTGATAAAAACTTTGAATCACGTAAGTGATTTAGAGTTCTCAATAAGTAAAGAAAATGCCAGTTAATCGACAGATTAATTGTGCGTCTACTTTAGTATTCTATAACTTCTGGCGAAGTTAAACAGTCGCACCAAACAGCTCAAACTACTTTGGGTTGTATGGTTAAGTGACTAAGCGTACACGGTGGATGCCTTGGCAGTTGGAGGCGATGAAGGACGTATTAACTTGCGATAAGCCTGGTCAAGCTAGTAAAAAGCGCTTGAGGCCAGGATTTCCGAATGGGGAAACCCACCTGCTTGCAGGTATCTTGCACTGAATACATAGGTGTAAGAGGCGAACGCGGAGAACTGAAACATCTAAGTACCCGTAGGAAAAGAAATCAACCGAGATTCCGAAAGTAGCGGCGAGCGAAATCGGAGCAGCCCTTAAGCTTATTTGATGTTAGTGGAAGGCTCTGGAAAGTGCCACGATACAGGGTGATAGTCCCGTACACGACAACGTCTAATAAGTGAAATCGAGTAGGTCGGAGCACGTGAAACTTTGACTGAATATGGGGGGACCATCCTCCAAGGCTAAATACTCCCAACTGACCGATAGTGAACCAGTACCGTGAGGGAAAGGCGAAAAGAACCCCTGTGAGGGGAGTGAAATAGAACCTGAAACCGTGTACGTACAAGCAGTAGGAGCCCTTCGAGGGTGACTGCGTACCTTTTGTATAATGGGTCAGCGACTTATATTTTGTAGCGAGGTTAACCGAATAGGGTAGCCGTAGTGAAAGCGAGCGTTAACTGCGCGTTGAGTTGCAAGGTATAGACCCGAAACCCGGTGATCTAGCCATGGGCAGGTTGAAGATTGAGTAACATCAATTGGAGGACCGAACCCACTAACGTTGAAAAGTTAGGGGATGACCTGTGGCTTGGAGTGAAAGGCTAATCAAACCGGGAGATAGCTGGTTCTCCCCGAAATCTATTTAGGTAGAGCCTCGGACGAATACCATTGGGGGTAGAGCACTGTTTGGGCTAGGGGGTCATCCCGACTTACCAACCCCATGCAAACTCCGAATACCAATGAGTACTATCCGGGAGACACACGGTGGGTGCTAACGTCCATCGTGGAGAGGGAAACAACCCAGACCGCCAGCTAAGGTCCCAAAGTGTATGTTAAGTGGGAAACGATGTGGGAAGGCTAAAACAGCTAGGAGGTTGGCTTAGAAGCAGCCACCCTTTAAAGAAAGCGTAATAGCTCACTAGTCGAGTCGGCCTGCGCGGAAGATGTAACGGGGCTAAACATACCACCGAAGCTGCGGCTGCAACTTTATGTTGCGGGGTAGGGGAGCGTTGTGTAAGTGGCTGAAGGTGTGCCGGGAGGCATGCTGGACATATCACAAGTGCGAATGCTGACATGAGTAACGATAATGCGGGTGAAAAACCCGCACGCCGGAAGACCAAGGGTTCCTATCCCATGTTAATCAGGGTAGGGTGAGTCGACCCCTAAGGCGAGGCCGAAAGGCGTAGTCGATGGGAAACGGGTTAATATTCCCGTACTTGGTATAGATGCGATGGGGGGACGGAGAAGGCTAGGCAGGCACGGCGTTGGTTGTCCGTGTGAAAGGCAGTAGGCTTGAATCTTAGGTAAATCCGGGATTCTTTAAGGCTGAGAGTCGAGACGACACTCTACGGAGTGGAAGCTGTTGGTGCCATACTTCCAGGAAAAGCCTCTAAGCTTCAGTCTATATCGAATCGTACCCTAAACCGACACAGGTGGTCAGGTAGAGAATACTAAGGCGCTTGAGAGAACTCGGGTGAAGGAACTAGGCAAAATAGTACCGTAACTTCGGGAGAAGGTACGCCCACATTAGGTGAAGGACCTGCGTCTGGAGCTGAAGTGGGTCGCAGTGACCAGGTGGCTGGGACTGTTTATTAAAAACACAGCACTGTGCTAAATCGTGAGATGACGTATACGGTGTGACACCTGCCCGGTGCCGGAAGGTTAATTGATGGGGTTAGACTTTGTCGAAGCTCTTGATCGAAGCCCCGGTAAACGGCGGCCGTAACTATAACGGTCCTAAGGTAGCGAAATTCCTTGTCGGGTAAGTTCCGACCTGCACGAATGGTGTAACCATGGCCACGCTGTCTCCACCCGAGACTCAGTGAAATTGAAATCGCAGTGAAGATGCTGTGTACCCGCGGCTAGACGGAAAGACCCCGTGAACCTTTACTACAGCTTGGCACTGAACATTGAGCCTACATGTGTAGGATAGGTGGGAGGCTTTGAAGTGGTTACGCCAGTAATCATGGAGCCATCCTTGAAATACCACCCTTGTATGTTTGATGTTCTAACGTTGGCCCCTGAATCGGGGTTGCGGACAGTGCCTGGTGGGTAGTTTGACTGGGGCGGTCTCCTCCCAAAGAGTAACGGAGGAGCACGAAGGTTGGCTAAGTACGGTCGGACATCGTACGGTTAGTGTAATGGTAGAAGCCAGCTTAACTGCGAGACAGACACGTCGAGCAGGTACGAAAGTAGGTCATAGTGATCCGGTGGTTCTGAATGGAAGGGCCATCGCTCAACGGATAAAAGGTACTCCGGGGATAACAGGCTGATACCGCCCAAGAGTTCATATCGACGGCGGTGTTTGGCACCTCGATGTCGGCTCATCACATCCTGGGGCTGAAGTCGGTCCCAAGGGTATGGCTGTTCGCCATTTAAAGTGGTACGCGAGCTGGGTTTAGAACGTCGTGAGACAGTTCGGTCCCTATCTGCCGTGGGCGTTTGAGAATTGAGAGGGGCTGCTCCTAGTACGAGAGGACCGGAGTGGACGAACCGCTGGTGTTCGGGTTGTTTTGCCAAAGGCATTGCCCGGTAGCTACGTTCGGAATCGATAACCGCTGAAAGCATCTAAGCGGGAAGCGAGCCTCGAGATGAGTTCTCACTTGGCGTTTAACGCCACTAAAGGGCCGTTGAAGACGACAACGTTGATAGGCAGGATGTGGAAGCGCTGCAAGGCGTTAAGCTAACCTGTACTAATTACCCGTGAGGCTTAACCATACAACGCCAAAGTGGTTTGTATGTGACTGTTTAAGCACAGAAGTTAAGAGACTAAAGTAGATTTACTTGTACGGCTTTCCAAATGACTAACACGCCGTGTTAGCCCAAGTTTATGCTTGGTGATAATAGCGTTCTGGACCCACCTGACCCCATGCCGAACTCAGAAGTGAAACGGAACTGCGCCGATGATAGTGTGGGTTCGCCCATGTGAAAGTAGGTCATCACCAGGCTCCTAATTAGAGAGACCCGTTGCATTAGTGCAGCGGGTTTTTTTATGCCTGTAGGCCAGGCCTCAGCCTTGCATCACCCTAGTCAGGGTAAACCCTGACCTACAACACAGCATCACCCTTTACCACATCTGTAGGCAAGGCTTTAGCCTTGCAAAAGCTGCGCTCAATGCCATTGTTAATATCTCCAGCTAACAAAATCCTACAAACTAATGATTGCTTTTATGGCTAAAAAAACGATACATATAGTCTATCTGTTGTCTTTATAAAGCAGTTGAACTCTGCCGAGGAGGTATATGCGTACTTGCTTTGTACTATTAATACTATTGAGCAGTTTATCAGTGAGCGCTGAGCAACCTCCTTATCGTGCCTATGATTGCACGGCGGTAGAGATTGAAGAGGTCGACCCGGCAACATTAACCAAGGAAGAGCGTATTAGCCTAATGGAAAATGCGTTACTTGATTCAGTTAACCGATACAGTACTTGCATGGACCAAGTGCAACAAAGCATGGCGGCACAGCAGGCGGGTGAAGGTACAGGAAATAACAATGCCCAAGCGACACGGCAAACACAAGACCAAGCTCAGGGGCAGAACGAAATGCTACAACAGCAAGCACAAAATAACACTGAGGTAGATGACAAAGAGCGTAAGGCAGGCCCTGGTCGAGAGCAGCAAGTGGTCGCGCCAAAAGACAACGACTCGATAATTTGCACTATGCTATACGAAGAGATTCAGAAGGAAACCAATGAGGCAACACGCAGTGCTTTACTGCAGCAGTATGAAGACTATCGTTGTACTCGGTAAGGATGGGCAGTGACATGAAATATTTAGTTCAAATACACCTAATGAGTGCATTATTGATATCACTCTTATTGGTGAGTGGTTGCAAGTCTACTACTACACGGACTGGGCCTATAGCAGTGGGGCCGGGCGTCACGCAATCACAAAGCCCGTCTCCCGAGGCGAAGCGCTATACGTATAACAGCGATATTTATTTAGATGTGGCTATTCCTGTTTTTAATCCCGGCTTCCCTATCGACGATGATACCGGCCACGTTGATTATCAAGAGCTTGATGAGTTAGATATATGGCCACAATTACGCCGTGCTGAGGCCAAGCGTTTTGCCGTAGAAACCAAGCAGGCTTTAGCCAAGACCAAAGCATTCGGTTCCGTATCCGTGGTGCCCAATGCTAACACCAGTGCCGATTTATACGTGCTAGGTACTGTCTTACATTCAGACTCAGAATTTATTCGTTTAGAAGTTACGGTGGTCGATAGTAGCGGCGAACCCATTGACACTGAGGACTTTGAGCACCAAGTATCGGAAAGCTTCTTTCGCGATGCAGTGAACCAAGATAAAGACCCTTATGAGCCGGTGTTTGTTGAGGTAGCCGATTATGTCTATGAGCTGTTAACGGATATGTCAGAGCAGCAAAAGCAGCAACTTAAAAACACCACTCTAGTGCGTTATGCCCACTACTATGCCCCTGATGCTTTCGATGGGTATTTATCGCAACAGTTAGAAAGTAAAAGAGGGACGCAGTTCTACAAGTACGAGCTGAACGCCATGCCAGCAGAAAACGACCCTATGCTGCAGCGCATTGAGGTATTGCGTAATCAAGACATGCTTTTTGTCGACCGTCTACAGGATCAGTTTGCTGTATTTCAGCAAACAACGAATGGCCCTTATCGTAAGTGGCAAAGAGAGACCTTACCGGAAGCCGTACGGGCGCGCGAAGCGCGGTCCGAGCGCAATACTAAAGCGGTTATTGGGGCGTTAGGTTTTATTGCCGCCCTCGCCTTGGGTAATAACTCCACTTCCACATCCACAGCGGTAGCAAAAACCGCTGGAGCGTTGGGTAGCGCATGGCTATTGAAAGATGCATATCAGGCCAATGAAAATTTGCGAGTAGCGTCGGCGGTTATTGACGAAATGGGTCAAGGCTTGGACCTCACCCTAAGCCCCCAGGTGATGGAGTTCAATGAGCAAGAAGTTGAGCTGACAGGCACTGCGGCGGAACAATATGAGCAATGGAAAGCACACTTGCGCAAAATGTACCAGTTGGAAAGTAGTGCAAACTAATGCAGTAACCTAAGGCCATTGTTGTGCAACCAGAACAAAGCTCACTTGATGAGCAGTTAAAAAAGCAGACTCAGGTTCGCCAATCGCAAGTGGGTACCTATGTGGCGATTGCCCTAGCTAGCGTATTGTTGGTAGCTACTGGCATTGGGGCTTATTACTTCACCACCTTGGAGGTACAGCAGCAAGCCAGCACGCCGACAGAGGCGGCTGGCAGCGCTGTTGAGGCAAATGAACAACACCGTGAGCAAGCGCAACAGGCGATACTTGCTTATGAGCAGCAATATCAACCACTATTAGCCCGAAGTCAGATTCAATCCTTTGCCCCAGCTAAGCACCAACAAGCAACGCAGGCCTATGAACTGGCCTTGCAAGCCTTTGCCCAAAGCCAATTCCGCGAGGTTGAAACGCATCTTAAGCATTCGATAGCCATGGCTGAAAAGTTACAGAAGCACTGGCTTGAGGCAGCTGATAGTTGGTATCAACAAGCTGAGCAGGCATTGACTCAGCAGCGCCCGCAGGAAGCGCAGTTATATGTGCAAAAGTTAACTGCGGTTAATGACCAAGATACGCGCATCAAGGAATTGCAACAGCGCATTGATGGTTTTGCGCAGCAACAGCACTGGTGGCGCGTTTATCAAGGAGCGTTAGCGGAGCGAGATGTGCCTAAGCAAGTCACTGCATTGCAACAGCTCGTTCAAGTGCAACCCAACCGAGATGAGTTAAAACAAAAATTAGCAGCGGCTCAAGAATCATTGCGACAAACCCAATTGAGTGCAGCCTTAGAGCTGGCTCAGCAGGCGTTACAACAACAGCAGTTGCAACAGGCTCAGCAAGCGATATCGCGTATTGCACAATTGCAAGGTGATAAGAATACTCTGGCGCTGCTAAAGGCTCAGTTAGCTAAACAGCAAAGGCAATTGAGCACCGAGCAAACGCGCGCTTTACTCCTACAAGCCAGCGAGCAGCAACAGTGGCAACAGGTTATTCGATTAGCCGAGCAATACTTACAGCAGGCGCCAGGAGATAGCACCATTACTGCGCTAGCCGCACGAGGACGCGAGGTGTTAGCCGCCAAGCAAAAACTTAATGTGTATTTAACGCGGCCACAGCGTTTAAGTGATAGCAGCATACGTGCTCAAGCCGAACAAGCGCTCACCCGTGCTCAACCACTCAAACCTTACTCCCGGGATTTAGCTCGTAGTATTGATATCTTACGTGCGCACCTAAAAGAGATGAGCACGCCGGTGCAGATCACTTTGCTATCAGATGGCGAGACCCAGGTACGAATTTTTGGTGTTGAGCGCCTTGGTGAGTTTACTGAAAAAACGCTTCCGTTGTTGCCCGGTAGCTATACCATCGAGGGGCGACGCTCTGGCTATGTCACGGTAAAAGAGAAACTCATCGTGAACAGTGACAGCCACAGCGTATCGCTCACCATAGCCTGTACTAAAAGGATTTAAGATCTATGTCTGATTTAGACGCACAACTCAAGCAGCGGCAAAAAAGCACTTTGTTGCCAATGCTTATTGGTGCTTTGCTAGCGCTGTTGTTAGCACTTACGGTTGTTGTCTATCTATTTGTAGTTAAAGGCCACACCATTAAGGTCTCACCTGAGCCTGCTGCGCAACAGGCGCAGTTTAAGGTCACTTCAGGCATGGGATGGTTGTCTGACAATGTACTATATCGCTTAGCCAGTGATGTGAGCGTGCAAGTTTCATCACCAACTTACTATGACCATGCACAGCAAATCACAGCTACCACAGCCAGTGTGGTTGAGGTGGAGCTGAAGCCAAAGCCGGGCACGTTGGCAGCAAAAGTATCCGTGCCCTTCGCCGAGCATACCTTGTGGGTCGTGGATGGGCAATTACTGGGCAAAGGCGCGGCCATCAGTGAGCCCCTTGAGCAAGGGCAATACCAGTTAAGCATAGAGAACCCTTACTACCAGCGCTGGCAAAAGCGCATTGAACTAGAGCGTGCACAAACATTAACCCTTGAGCCTTTACTTAAGCCTATTAAGGGCGCGTTGACCGTTGCTTCCGTCCCCAGCGGGGCGGATGTCTATGTCAATGACCAGCTTCAAGGGCAAACGCCATTCTCCCTCTCCGTTAGTGGGGGTATTTATCAAATCACCGTGCAAAAGCAGGGCTACAGAGACAGTACCGAAGAGCTCGAGGTAACCGAGCAGTTTCCCAGTGTGGAGCGTAACTATCAACTCAAGGCGCAACAAGCAACCCTCGCTTTTACCTTGCAGCCCAGCGGCGGCAGCTTATTTGTTAACGGTCAGTTGATCAGCGAGACAGAGCTCTCGGTTGATGCCAATACCATGCACAGCGTGCGTTATGTCAAACCGGGGTTTTACAGCTTTAATAGCAAGGTGATTTTACCGCCGCAGACCCATAAGGCGTATCCTATTACTCTTAAGCCTGAGCAAGGCAAGGTGACTATTACCAGTAATGTCCAAGCTCAGGTGTATATTGATGAGCAACCTGTGGCTGCTACCCCATTGACCACCACGTTGCCAGCGTTGGCCCATGATGTGAAGGTGGCAAAACCGGGCTATCGCGCGGTACACAAAAAGCTTACACCGAGCGCTGAGCACCCAACCACTATGCATGTTGAGCTATTAACCGAGTTTGACGCTCGGCGTAGGGAAGGGCGGCCTTTGTTTGTATCAACCTTAGGTATAGACATGAAGCGTTTCTCTATGGATGCCTTTACCATGGGCTCGCCGCAAAATGAAATAGGCCGTAAACGCAATGAGTTTCCGGTAAAGGTCGATTTTTCACGAACAGTGTGGGTGTCAGCGCATGAGATCAGCGAAGCGCAATTCAGTGCCTTCGCCAACGATGTCGCTCCATCCCCTTTACCCGTGAGCAATATCTCTTGGCTACGCGCGCTGCAATACTGTAATTGGTTGAGTGAGCAAGAGGCGCTGACACCTTACTATCGCATCGCCAATAACCAATTGCTTGGTATTAACCCACAAGCACGAGGTTACCGGTTATTAACGGAGGCGGAGTGGGAATGGTTGGCGAAAAAAGCAAAACGCGCTCGCGCCACTAAATATGTATGGGGCGATAGTGAGCGTATTCCTCGTGATGCAGGAAACTTTGCTGATAGCAGTTTAAAGGGTCAGCAGCCTTTCTACTTTGCCAACTATCAAGATGGCTTTGCTAACAAAGCCCCAGTCGGTAGCTTTCGCGCTGATAAAGCGGGGCTGTATGATTTGGCAGGCAATGTCAGTGAGTGGGTGTTTGATAGCAGCTCTTATGTTACCCCAGATCTGAGTAAGGTGCATATCGACTACACCGGGCCGCGCTCCACCGGGAACCCCATTGCTAAAGGGGGCAATTATTTATCTGGGCGCATGCAATCGCTGCGCGGCGCCGTAAAGATCATCAGCGACGGGCCAAGCGCCACTATTGGCTTTCGCATAGCGCGTTATGAGAGGTAAAAATGAAACGTAAACTTATTGTCGGCTTAGTCAGTGTCATACTGGCATGCACGGTAGGGGGAGTGGCGGTGGCTGCAAAAATTAGCCTCGACTCGCCGGCCACTTTCCCCGTTGATATTTAAGGATGCACTATGAGTAGTGATAATACGCGCATGAATTTACCACTTTGGGTATCGGTGAGTGTGTTTGTGCTTACCGTCGTTGTTGTGCACCTCTTGTATCAGGGCCTTATTCGCCCGGCCGCTGAGGCCGCTATTGCCGCTCATGGGGCCGGAGCCACAGCGAATGTGTGGGTAATACTCAAAGATGCCGAGCAACAGGCTTGTATCACTTTGGCTATATTCTGCTTGATTCTGATGGCGTACAAATATTACCGCATTGTCAGTAAAGAGGAGCCAGTATTTACCTTCGATTATTTGCAAACCTTTGCCAAGGATAAACCTTTAGTTGTGGATGAGGCTCTGGCTTATCTGGAACAAGGCGAAAGTGCGACAAACAGCTCAGTTGCAACGTGGATCAACTGTTTACGTCGTTATAAAAACACGCAAAACGTGCAGCACGCTGCCGATGCGATTCGTGATAGCGTCGAGTCTCTTGCCGCGCAGTTAGAGGCAGGTAACGCCATGATCCGCTTTTTCATTTGGGCCATTCCCAGTATCGGCTTTGTCGGCACAGTGCGTGGTATCGGCTCGGCGCTGGCCAAGGCCGAAGAGGCCGTCGCTGGGGATATTGCCGGCATGGTCGATAAGCTTGGCGTGGCCTTTAATTCAACCTTAGTGTCACTGCTGCTGTCCATTGTCTTGATGTATGTGTTGTTTCACTTAAATAACCGCCAAGATGAAATGGTGTTGAAGACCAAAAACAACTGTGAAACCCATCTGTTGACGCATTTGCATAAGTAACTGCTGATGTTTAAACGCCGCGCTGAGCAGGGGGTTAACCTATCTTTTTTAGACGTCATGGCATGTGGCCTTGGCGCGGTATTGCTGATTTTAATTGTCATTAAGTTTCAAGCTTATACAGCAGTGCCCAGCACCGAAATAGAGCGCTTACAGCAGCAGTTGGCGGCTGCAGATCAGCGTGTTCAGACAGCACAAGCACAGCTGGACGATATGAGCGCGCAAGTTAAGCAAGCGCAGGCGGATGGGCAGATCAGTAAAGCGCGGGTGGAGGCATTGCAAGTGATTCAACAAGCGGCGCAGCAGGCCTTAGCGCAGCAACAAGCGGTCGTTGCTCAGTTGCAGCAGTCAATTGCCGCAGCGGGGCCGGCCAAGGCCGATGATCCTGTCGCCTTGAGTGGGAGTGGTGAAGAGCAATACTTGTTGGGCCTTAAGGTCGAGGGCCAGCGTATTGGTATCTTGATTGATACCAGTGCGTCAATGACCGATGAGCAGTTGATTCAGGTGATCCGGCGAAAAATCGGCTCGGTGCAGCAAAAACAGCAAGGGCCCAAATGGCTGCGCACTAAGCGCGTAGCAAAATGGCTGTTAGCGCGCCTTCCTAACAATGCTCAAGTCAGTGTCATAAGCTTTAACTCCAGCACCCAAGTACTGGGTCTGCGCGCTATCAACTCGGCCAAAGTCGAGTCCAGCATGCAAGCCATCGTTGCCGATATTGATGCCTTGGTGCCAGAGCATGGCACAGACTTATATACCGCTTTAAAGACGATGCGCAGTACCTTGGAAAACCTCGATGCCCTGTATATCATTACCGATGGCTTACCCACCATGATGGCCGGTGCCCCCGGGTTTCGGGAAACTAAAAACTGCAAACCCCTGAGCGGCAATATGAAAACAATTGATGGTGACTGCCGTGCGCGTATTCATCAGTTTAGTGTTGCCGAGGCGGCCCCTAAGGTGCCCACCCATATTGTGTTGTTACCGCTTGAGGGCGACCCTTTAGCTCCGGCTCTTTATTGGAACTGGGCGAATGCCACCGGTGGCTTAATGATAAGCCCGGCAGGGAGTTGGCCATGAAAAGACGCGAGCCCATAGAGATATTCAGCCTGTCGTTTTTGGATATTATCTCCTGTGCCTTTGGGGCGGTTGTTATGCTTATTTTGTTAGCAAAAAATGCCGATCAGGGCGAGTATAACGACGCCGGTCAAGTTGCCAATCTAGTGATTGCCCTCGATGGCGCCGAGCAGCAACTACAGCAATTACAGCAAGCGCTTAAGCAAAGTGAGCAAGCATTGGCGCAGGCGCAAGCACAAGGTGCCAGCAATGCCAGCCAGCAACGCGCACTGGAAGCGCAAGTGGCCCGTACCAAAAATAACGTTCAGCAGCTGAGCGACGCCGCCTCTGGCCTCGAACAAAGCTTAATTGAACGCCAACGAGCAGCCATTAGCGCGGCTCAGGCCCCAGCTCGTGATGATGAAGTAGGCGGCATTCCGGTAGATAGTAATTATGTGGTGTTTATTATCGACACCTCAGGATCAATGAAGACAATTTGGCCGCGTGTGTTAACAACGCTGGATGAGGTACTTAACAACCACCCTCAAGTTACCGGCTTTCAAGTATTATCCGATAACGGTGATGTGTTAGGTGGCAGTCAACTCGGTTCATGGCGTAGCGACAGTAAAGCGCAACGAGCCGGGGTATTACGGGGATTGCAGCATTGGAGTGGCAGCTCAAACAGTTCACCGGTTGAGGGGATTGCCGCCAGCTTAAAGGCTTATGCCCGTTACCAAGGTGATTTAGCCCTGTATGTGTTTGGTGATGATTATACTGGTATCAGCTATGATGCAGCGTTGGCACAAATTAATCGCCTCAATCGAAACCATGGCAATCAACCCATTGCTCGAATTCATGGTATCGCCTTTAAACGCCATAGCGGGGCCTCACGGGATATGATCAAGTTCTCCACGTTAATGCGCGAAGTGGCGCGACAAAACAACGGCACTTTTATGGGCTTATAGAGCCTTCTCCTGATGCTGCTCGCATGTTTAAATAGCGGCTATAGAGTCTATTGGTAAGTACGTTATGGAAACCTATCGCGCTATATACGAGCGTGCGCTTGATCGAAAAGGCTCGCCCGCGCAGCTAGAAGCCTTATTGAGTCAACCCCTGAGCAGCGCACAACTGCAGCGCCTTAGTGATGATGCCTGGTTAGAAGAATTTACTCGTAAGATATTTCAAAGTGGCTTTTATTGGTCGGTTATTAATGCCAAATGGTCAGGGTTTCGTGAGGTTTTTTGGGACTTCAATATCGATAAGCTGCTGATGATGTCGCCAGAAATGCTCGAGCAAAAGGCCGCCGATGAGCGCATCGTGCGCAATTTTAAAAAGGTACAAACGGTGCCCGAAAATTGCTATATGATCTATGAAATAGCGCAGCAGCACGGCAGTTTTAGCAACTTCGTAGCGCAGTGGCCAAGCACCGACATCATTGGCCTGTGGCAGTATTTGAAAAAACAGGGAGCGCGCCTAGGTGGTAACACTGGGGCTTACGCGCTGCGCAGTATGGGCAAAGACACCTTTGTATTATCGCGGGATGTGGAAGCCTATTGCCGCGCCCACGAGGTGATCGACGGTGGTTTGCACAGCAAACGCTCACTCACCGCTATTCAAGCAATGTTTAACGACTTACAACAACAAAGCGGCCGCTCTTTACAAGAGCTCAGCTTACTTATCGCCTACAGTGTTGGCGACAACCGCGTTGGCATCGCCAGCTAAGGACAATTATGAAGCTTCACAACCCATATCAACATATTCCAGCCCTGAGTCACCAGGCCGAAGTTAAGCACTTCGAGCAAGCCCAAGTGTTGTTATGGAACGCCCCACTGGCTGAGCAATTTGGCCTAGGCGACGATGAGCAAAAGCGCTTGCTGCTGGGTCAAGGAGTGAAGAAAACCACGGCCTTAGCGTATGCTGGACATCAGTTTGGCAATTATGTGCCGTTATTGGGAGATGGGCGGGCACATTTGCTTGGCGCGTTAGTGGATGAGCAAGGTTTAAGCTGGGATATTCAACTGAAAGGCTCGGGAGCTACGCAATTTTCTCGTGGCGGCGATGGCCTCTGTGCCATAGGGCCCGCAATTCGTGAGTTTATTATGAGTGAAGCGCTGGCAGGGTTGGGTGTGCCTACCAGCCGTTGTTTAGGCGTGGCCTTAACCGGCGAGACCCTTATGCGCCAGCAGCCAAGTGCCGGTGCCATCGTCAGCCGTCTTGCTAGTAGCCACATCCGCGTCGGCAGCTTTCAGTTTTTGGCGGCGCAGCAAGAAACGCAAGCCTTGCAACAGCTGGTGGAGCTAACTATTGCTCGTCACTACCCGGAGTTGGCAGGTGAAACGGGGGACGCGCGTTTACTGGCTTTGTTTAATGCGGTGATGGCGAAGCAAATTGAGCTGGTGGTACAGTGGATGCGGGTAGGCTTTATTCATGGCGTTATGAATACCGACAATACCCTGGTGAGTGGTGAGACCATAGACTACGGTCCGTGTGCGATGATCAATCAATTTGATTTTAATCGTGCCTTTAGCTCGATAGATCGCCAAGGCCGCTATGCATATGGTAATCAGCCACAAATGGCCAACTGGAACTTAGCGCGCTTTGCTGAGACCTTAATTGACCTGTTTGCGGCGTCGCGAGAACAGGCGGTGGAAGCGCTGACGAATGCGCTAAACCAATTTGGTGACAAATTTAATTTGGCATTAAAACAGATGTGGATGAGTAAGCTGGGATTACTGGCAACGGACGGTGAGCAAGAGCCATTAATTAATGAGCTGTTGATGAGCATGCAGCAACAGCAATTGGATTTTACCAATACCTTTGCGCAACTCACTGACTATTGCCAAGGTAAACAAGCGGGCTTGGCTCAACTTGAAGCGGATTTAGGCCCGTGGTTAGAGCAATGGCAGAGCGTGGTGAACCAACACTTGCGCCAAAGTGCGACCTTGATGAGTAAGGCGAACCCCCAGGTGATCCCCCGTAATCATCAAGTCGAAGCGGTGATTGCGGACTTTGAACAGCAAGGCCACAGTGACAAGCTTGCGCCCTTGCTGGCGGCTTTAAAAGACCCTTATCAAGTGCAAGCACAACATCACTATCTACAGCACCCGCCCGCTACGAGTGATGAGCAGTATCAAACTTTCTGCGGCACTTAAAACGCCTGCGTTCGGTAAAAAGCCCGGCATGAACCGGGCTTTATGAGTTAATGGGCTTTGGCGTAGCTTTCGGCTTGGCGCCATACTCGCAGTAGATTCTCGCCTAAAATCTTTTTAATGTCGGCGTCGCTGTAGCCACGATCTAATAGCCCTTGTACTAGGTTCGGGTAAGTCGACACGTCTTTTAAGCCCACTGGCAATGAATCGCCAACACCGTCGTAATCAGAGCCAATACCGACGTGTTCGATGCCAATAAGCTCCACTACGTGATCAATGTGATCCAGCACTTGCTCTAAACTGGCATAAGGGAAAGGGTTCTTTTTACGGAATGCGGCTTTAAAGTCGGTGGTGTCCTTACCAGACTGCTTGGCTTGCTGCTGCGCTTCATCACGGCGGTCGTACCAAGTGTTGGCTTGGTTAGTCACAAAGCTAGAACCAAAGTTTATTTGGATCACTCCGCCATTTTTCTTCAGCGCGAGTAGCATGTCATCGTCCATATTGCGCTCAAAGCCGGGCGTGTATTTACGCAGCGATGAGTGCGAGGCAATAACCGGTACGTTGGAAATATCCATGACCTGATAAAATGCATCGTCGGAAATATGCGAAACATCAATAAGCATGCCGACGTTATTCATTTCCTGTACTAACTCTTTACCAAATGGGCTCAACCCCTTCCATTTGCGGCGAATATCGTAACTTGAGTCAGAAATGTGGTTACTTTGCGAGTGCGCAAGAGTGATATAGCGCACACCACGCTCATAGAAGTGGTGCAGATTTTTTAGCTCGCCCTCAATGGGTGAGCCATTTTCCATCCCCATTGCCAGCGACATAACGCCATTTTTAAACTGCTGCTCAACATCGGCCACTGAATCAGCAATGGCAAATTTGTCTGGGGCACGGTATGCGAGCGCCTCCATCATATCAATAAGTTGGTTTGCTAACTCGTAGCTTTTCCCCTTACCTTCGAACTCTAAGTGGGCGGGGATGTAAATAGACATAAACGGCGCGTTAAGGCCGCCTTCGATAGCACGCGGGTAATCAAAGTCACCGCGTTCGGTCGCTTTACTGACATCATCCCATTTATTGTGAATGCGATAGGGTACATCGATATGGGTATCGATAAGAATATTGTCTTTTGCCAGTTGAATTGCTTTTTCTGATGCCTGGTAGTCATCCTGTGCTGCAACACTTGTGCTGCCTAGTGCGATTGCTAGCGCTGCGCCTAGGGTGGAAAGTTTCATATCTGCCGCTCTTTATTGTTATCGTAGTGAGTGAACCATTGTCGCTAGAATTAGCCGGTAACTCAAGTGCAGCGCGGTGGTTGCCAAGCGAACAGCCGTGCATATAATGTAGACAGCAAGGAAGTTCGTTTTAGCAAGGAGTACGCAATGCCACCTGAAAATGCCATCTTATACAACAGTTCGACCGGTACCGCGAATCAAACTTATCCTGTTGAGAACATATAATGAAAAAGGCGATAATTGCGTTTATCTCGCTTCTTCCCCTGAGTTCTTTGGCGCAAAAAGAGCTAGCATCGGATCATTTCCTCGATATGTTTGAACAACAGTTTCCGGAGATGTTTTGTCAGCCCGAGCAATTTGCCCGTGTTTGTTTCACTTATAATTTCAATCAATGTGTGCAGCATACTCAAAACCACCTTTCCGAGTGCATGGCGTCTATTGCTCCGCAGGTGCCAAATGCAATTACATCGCGTGCACAAGCGACTGAATGGGGTGGCAAAATAGGGCGGTGTACAGGTAGTCGGTTTGGTCGCAGGCAGTTGATGGATGCCAACATCACTACACAATGTTTAAACGTCGCTAGCGAGGCTTTTATCCAAGAGTTTATGAATAACTGAGCGCTTTTTATTTAGCCGGTGCGGATCAGTGAACCTTTGGAAAGTGCTTGAGCGACATGTGCGAGAGGTGTTTTGCAAAGCGTTGCTGGATTCGCAGGCGTTAGTGCCTTATTGAGTTTGTATGCTCTGGGGCGATGAGTTAAAACTCATCGCGATCGATTTGATAATCCCCTTCTTCGGCCTGCATTTGCTTAAACTGCTGTGCACTCATAATGTTCACTTCTTCATGAAGCTCAGAGTACACAATCAGTGCTTCGCCGTTTTTCAGTTGTGTAAGAACCTGCTCAATTTTAGTTTGGTTGCCCACTTCGGTTTCACCATAGTCGGTCCCTTCACGCAGGATAAACTGCTCTATAAGGTTGGTAAGTGCTTCTTTACTTAGTTCTTTATAGGGAATAATCATGATTGTCCTAGGTGCTTGGCAAAAAACTCTGGGACGGCTTTCTCGAGCCAAAACTCCACCCCAAATAGGCCTTTATTGCTAATAAATCCAACATGGCCTCCGCGCTTGGATACGCGTAAGTCGACGGCATGTGACACATCCTCAGGGCGTGGCACGGCTTCGGGTGCCAGCATCGGATCATCCTCGGCATGAATTATTAATGTGGGGGTGGCTATGCGTTTTAAATAGGGCTTGGCACTGCTCTTTAGGTAATAGTCCTCAGCATCGGTAAAGCCATGCAGCGGCGCCGTCACTTGATTATCAAAATCCCATAGGTCATTAATATTGCGTAACTGTTGTTCATTGAGTGCCAGCGTGTCTTGCAGTTGGGGAAGTTTACGCGCCATGGACTTTTTCATTCTACCGAGTAGGTAGTGCTGATAAATCTTTCCTAGGCTCTTACGGATCACCTGACATGAACTGGATAAGTCATGGGGAGCGCTGACCACTGCCGCAGCGCTGAGACCACTTTTTTCACCTTGCTCACCCAGATATTTGGCCAGTACATTTCCCCCTAACGAAAAGCCCACGGCCGCTAAGGGGCGTTGGCCAAAGCGTTGCTGCAAAGTGCGAATTAAAAATCCCAGATCCTCGGTTTCACCACTATGATAAGCGCGAGGTTGGCGGTTCACTTCGCCAGAGCAATTACGAAAATGCATTAATACGGCATCAAGTCCTGATTGCTGCAGCGCCTTCATCATGCCTTTAGCATAAAAACTATCTATATTGCCTTCCAAGCCATGCAAAATAATCACCAACGGCTTATCGGGTTGTGCGGGCTGTGCCCAGGCGAGGTCGAGGAAGTCATCGTCTTCGGTGGTGATCACTTCGCGGTGATAAGCCACTTTAAAGCCGGGACGAAAATAGCGCGGTAAGATAGTTTGTAAGTGACGGCCTGGCATCCACCAAGCAGGAGTAAAATGTGTGCTCACAACATGTTAACCAAGAATATCCAGAGCCCAATAGTATCAAACTTTCACTGCTGGCTATAGACACAAAAATAAAGCCCCCGCTAATACCGAGATTAGAGGAGGCTTTGTGCGTCGTGCTTAATTTGGTTGGTTATCACCTCGCACAGCGAGGAGGTGATTGGTTGTTACTGTCCTTCAGGAACCTCAGCGTCCATTACTTTCTTGATAAAAAAGCCCACATAAAACAAGCAAAGTAGGATCACTACAGTGAGGAAGCCGAACGACAAAAACAATACTGGGTCTGAGAAAAAGTCGCGAAAAAATACTTGCATGGTGGCGTCTCCTGTTCCTTTGATGTGTTAAGTGTAGGGGACGCCAGGGGGATGAGATATGACCTAGATCAATATCGTGTTGGCCTTACGCAGGGCTTTGGTGTAGAGCTTGATCCAGATCAGCTTTTAATGGCAATAACGCATTAGGTAAATACAACGCGAGGTTAAAAGCCTGGGTATTATGGCGCAGAGTTAAGGTGTTGCAGGCGCTCACAAGTTGATGCTGCTGCAGCTTTTCCATGGCCAGCTCTAAGTCCAGTATCTGTGTGCGAATATTATTGTAGTTCACAACACTGCTTTGGTTGCGTTTGAGGTAACCGCGAATATCACGCAGTGGTTGCAGTGCATGCTCATTAAAGTCGCCAATACTGGCTATCAAGGAGTCTAACTGCTGTGCTTGAAGTGCCACATGTTGATAATCTAAGTAAGCCAAGAATAAACACAGATTGACGTTCAGACCATAATCATTTTGCCAATTAAGCAAGGTTTTTTGTACTTGCTCATTGTCATACACACTTAGGCTGAACTGCCAAAAGTCGGCGGCATCAATTGCTTTCATAAAAGGCCTGCTCCTGTTGCTCAAGTTCATCCATATGCTCGAGCAGTTGTTCTTCGGCAGCCTCCTGCTGCTGAGCATAATCGCTCTGCTGAGCCAATAATTGTTTTAGTCTCTCTTTATGCTGCTCCTCGTAAACACTATTGTCGCTGAGCTGACTTTCAATATCGGCCAGCTTGGGCGCGAGTGTATCGAGCTGTTTTTCTAGCTTGTCGATGGCCTTTTTTAGCGGTTGCACATGTTTGCGAAACTCTGCTTCTTTGCGTTTTTGCTCTTTTCTGTTGGCGCTGGAGTTGGCTTTATCGGGCTCAACCTGAGTCGGCTTTTGCTCTTGGTTAGCCTTCGTTAGCCACTGGTAGTAAGCATCTAAGTCATAGCCAAACTGGCGAACTTCGCCGCTATCAACCAAGTAAAACTCATCGGCGGTATTTTTCAGTAGGTGGCGATCGTGGGACACGGTGACCATGGCGCCATCAAAACTTTGTAGCGCCATCACGAGGGCATGGCGCATCTCTAAATCAAGGTGGTTAGTGGGCTCATCCAGCAGCAGTAAGTTGGGCTTTTGATACACTAACATGGCCAATACCAAACGTGCTTTTTCACCGCCTGAAAACGGCGCTACAGGGTCTAGTGCTTTATCGCCGATAAAGGCAAAGCCACCCAAAAAGTCGCGTAGCGACTGTTCGCTGGCCTGTGGGTTTAGGCGCTGCAAATGGGTTACCGGGCTTGCTTGTAAATCAAGCGCTTCAAGCTGGTGCTGGGCAAAGTAACCCACTTTGAGGCCTTGGTGGAAAAATACATCACCCGCTTGCGGGGCCAACTCTTGGGCTAGTAGCTTAATTAATGTCGATTTACCTGCGCCATTGCGCCCGAGTAAGGCAATGCGGCTGCCCGGGACTAGATTTAACTTAATACTGTGTAAAATAGTGGTATCACCATAGCCGGCCTGGGCGCCATCGAGGGCAATCAAGGGGTTGGGCAGGGCATCCGGCTCTGCAAAGCTAAAATCAAACGGCGAGTCGACATGCGCAGGCGCCAGTTTTTCCATGCGCTCCAGCGCTTTCACGCGGCTTTGCGCCTGTTTGGCCTTGCTGGCTTTCGCTTTAAAACGGGTAATAAACTTTTCCAGGTGAGCAATTTGCTCTTGTTGCTTGTCGAATTGCGCTTGTTGTTGCGCTAAACGCTCGGCTTTTTGTCGCTCAAATTGAGAGTAGTTACCTTTATAAACATTAATTTGCTGCTGATCGATATGCCAAATCTCACCGACTACTGCATCTAAAAACTCCCGGTCGTGAGAAATCAGCACCAAGGTCCCGGCATAACTGCGTAAAAATCGTTCGAGCCAATATACAGCGTCTAAGTCTAGGTGGTTAGTAGGTTCATCCAGCAACAATAAATCGGCATCACGGATCAACGCTTGCGCCAAATTCAAGCGCATACGCCAACCACCAGAGAAGTCACTGACCGCATAGTCTATTTGGGTATTGGAAAAGCCGAGGCCATGCAGCAATTCGCCAGCTTTGGCCTCAATACTATAGCCCTTCATCAGCTCAAGCTGTTGGTGCACTTGAGCTTGTGTCTCGCCATCGCCTTGTTGCTCTGCTTGTTTAAGCTGACAACGCAACGCGTAGTAATCCGGATTACCTTGTAGCACGTATTCCAAGGCAGTGATCGCCAATGCAGGCGTTTCCTGCTTTACCGAGGCTATAGACCACTCTTTTGGCACCTTAGCGTTGCCTGCATCGAGTTGTAGCTCACCTTTGAGTAGGGCAAACAGGCTTGATTTACCGCACCCGTTGCTGCCCACCAGGCCCACTTTATGCTGCGGGAACAAGGTGGCATTGGCATTTTTTAACAAGCATTTAGGGCCGCGTAAAAGCTCGATATCGGTAATCTGAATCATAGTGACTGCACGCTAATTAGTAATGTGCGAATGATAACACGGCCAGCACACTCAAGCGGGAAAGTTTTTGTGATACACTAGCGACAGTTGCTGCACCGAGCCACACGCGGCGATGGCCAAAGAGGTAATGATAATGAAACAGAAAAAGCGCTTTATCGCAGGGGCTAGCTGCCCTGAATGTCAGCAAATGGACACCATGATGCTATATAAAGAGCACGATGTAGAAAAAGTGCAGTGCGTGCAATGTGGCCATATTATGACCCAGCCCGAAAACGCCGTGCAGGCGTCCACGCGTCAGTTTGAACAAGTGATTGGCGTCTTCAAGCCGGAATAATTAATAATGCGGCGGTGGTGGCTCAAGTTCTTGCGTGCCGCCGGAGTTACTTTGCACTTCTCTTAGCTTCTCACCCAGTAATTCCATTTGTCGGCGCATTTTAGCGAGTTGCTGCTGGTGGGCCTTGATTTCATCATTGAGCACATCAATCGTTTCGTCTTGAAACGCTACCTTGGCTTCAAGGTTCTCTATACGTGTTTCTAATTGGTTCATGGCATGCCCTTTATATTGAAATATTCACTTAAGCCGCTGGAGCTCTCTGTGAGTAATTGATTGTTGTTGGTAAAGGCGACGGCAAACACCACCGCAGATTTTGGCTGGCTATTTGCTCTAGCTGCCACTTGGTAGTCTAATACTCGCTTACCTGAGTGAGTCTCCCATAGCGCAAGCTCGCGGCTAGGCGAACCTGTAGCCAGCCATTGACCATCATTGGAAAAGCGCACCGCGCTGAAAATCTTTTGTCGCGCAATATACTGCAATTGGCTATGTTGTGCACCTGTGCGCAAATCCCAAATACTCGCTTGGCGTTTGCTCCCAGCACTAAAAGCGAAGCGCCCTTGAGGGTCGAGTGCAACTTGGGTGACGCGACTAGCATGGTTAAAGCGATAGACCACTTGGCCACTTCGCGTATCCCACAGATAAGCTGCGTAGTCATTGGCACCGCTTAGCGCGTAGCGGCCGTTAGGTGATAAGGCGACGGCGTTAATTTTCTCTTGATGGCCTAAAAACTCAATGCGCCGCCCGGTTTGTAAATCTACATGCACAGCGACCCCATCAGCACGACCATAAAGCACATAACGGCCTTGATTTGCTATGGCGATGTCACGAATGTGAGACGCCTTAATGCTATAAAAGCCAAGGTTCTCACCGCTTTGTATATCCCACACTGCAAACTCTGTTTTAGTTGCCGTGACAGCGGTGCTATTGTCGTCGGCAATAGCTAATGCGATAACAGGATTCTGTTCATCTTCTTTAAGGTACCATTGAAATTTTAACGCATTGGCTTGATTGTCCCAGACTGCGACACCATGTTCTATGGTGGAGACCAAGCTGTATTGGCCATCAGCAGAAATGGCGGCATCAAAAGCCCCTGCGCTGGCGTGTTGATACTGCTTTATGGCATCCGAATGTTGTGGCTGGCAAGCAATTAAGAGCGCTAAGCAGATAACAATGGAGAATGAGCGAATTATTAACATAAATTTACCAGCGTCCCTTAACTCTGCTGTCGCAAGCAGTTAGACTAGAAGTCACAACTCTAGGTTGTTTTCCTAATTATTTCATTAAAGTAATTAGAAAAACAGCCTCATGCTGGAGTTGAAAGCCAGAGCTAGCTTTATGCTAACTCTAATCAAAATTTAGTTTTGTAACCTTAAAATGGCAACACCAAGTTGCTGGAGACTATGTATGAAAAAAACAATTAAGCTATCGCTCGTTGCAGCGTCTGTACTAGCACTTACGGCGTGTAATCAAGAAGCGGCTAAGCCAGAGGTAAAAGAAGTAAAACTAGAAACCGAAGCTCAGCAGCAATCTTATGGCATTGGTGCGTCTGTTGGTAACTTCTTAAACAAAGATTTAGCGGATAAAAAAGAACTGGGTATCGAGCTTGATCAAGAGCTTATGTTACGTGGTTTTAAAGATGCACTTGCTGGTGATGCAAAAATCGAAGAAGAAAAAATCCGTGAAGTACTGACTGCACTAGACGAGTCTGTTCGCGCTAAGCAACAAGAGCAGGCGAAAGCGGCAGCACAAGAAAACCTAGCAGAAGGCGAGAAGTACCTTGCTGAGAATGCTAAAAAAGAAGGCGTTGAAGTCACTGAGTCAGGCCTGCAGTACGAAGTACTTGAGCAAGGCGATGGTGAAAAACCTGCTGAAACAGATACTGTAAAAGTACACTATAAAGGTACTTTACTTGATGGCACTGAGTTCGACAGCTCATACTCACGCAACGAACCGACTACCTTCCCACTTAATCGTGTGATCCCAGGTTGGACTGAAGGCCTACAACTTATGCCTGTAGGTGCGAAGTACAAATTTACTATTCCGTCAGAGCTAGCTTATGGCGAGCGTGACCTTGGCAAGATCCCAGCTAACTCTACTTTAGTATTTGAAGTTGAGTTGCTAGAGATTGTTAAGCCTAAAGAAGAAGCTGCAGCAGAATAAGTAGCTAGATAAAAAAAGAGAGCCTAGGCTCTCTTTTTTTGTGCCTGTAAAGCACTAAAAATAACGCCTCCTTTTTGCTGAGGCTTTATTTTTCTATGTATGATTGGTGTAGAGGTTGTGAATCAGTTCATCCTCTAATTCAAAGCGGGTGCTAAGTGCTTCCCCTAATGCTGACAAGTCATTGTCGAAGTTTTCCATCAGGTCATCACCTTTAACCTCGGCGTAGCTGTCGTTAAAGTCTAAAGCCACATCTGTAGTTGCAGAAATTTGTGGGTAAAGGGATTGAGCCAGCTCTAAGCTCTCTGGTCCACGACTTTCACATTGCTTAACGATGTCATCATAGATTTCAAAGTGTCCGGCAGATAAGTAATCCATTAACAACTGACAAAATTGCTGAATAGTCGCCGGCTCGGGCAATGCTTTATCATGCTTCGCGTTGTGCGAATTGCCCGCCATATTGCAGTACTGCACAAGCAGCTCCTGGCGCTCTGCTAACCATTTATCAATAACTGTGTGGCTGCCGCCCCATTTCTGTTGTGCTTTTTCCAACCGCGATAACATCGTTGCTCTCCTAACCTGCGTTGGTCATACCCCTATAAAAAGGAAATCTGCGTCAAAGGTCAACCTATTTTTGCGAATTAATCGATCTATAAGTGTATGGAATCAGCATAAAACTTGGCTATACAAGGCGTATTGCGGGGGGAAGGAGTTAGAAAAGAAAAAGCCACCGCAAGGGTGGCCGAATTTCTTTAGCAGTCTCGTTAACCGAGCTTCTTTTTATTTAATGTGTTTCTAGCTTTTTATTATTGTTCTCTAGCAACGGATACAGTTATACCAAGGTCGTATGTGTGTTGCAAGTTCTTTAACAGAAAAATTTACTTTTTTTTATCAAAAATCACTAAAAGCTGAACAGTGAATCTTTTTAAAAGCGCAAGATTTTGCCTGATTCAATGATCTAATTCATAGTGCCACAGTACGGTTGTGTTAGAATAATCGCAGTTTATTTTCAGTAAAAAAGAGTCACGCCATGAGCGAATTGAAAAATGATCGTTATCTTCGCGCCCTAGCAAAACAGCCAGTGGACCAAACTCCGGTCTGGATGATGCGTCAAGCTGGACGTTACCTCCCTGAGTATCGCGCTACACGAGCTCAAGCGGGTGACTTTATGAGCTTATGTAAGAACGCGGAATTGGCCTGTGAAGTGACTCTGCAACCACTGCGTCGGTACCCTTTAGATGCCGCCATACTCTTCAGTGATATTCTCACTATTCCTGACGCAATGGGTCTTGGGCTTTACTTCGAAACCGGAGAAGGGCCTAAGTTTGAGCGCCCATTAAGTAGCTATCAAGAAGTTGCCAATCTTGCCATTCCAGACCCTGAAGACGAGCTTGGCTATGTGATGAATGCGGTGCGTACTATTCGCCGTGAATTAAAAGGTGAGGTGCCACTGATAGGCTTTTCAGGCTCGCCTTGGACACTTGCTACTTATATGGTTGAAGGCGGTAGCAGCAAGACGTTCGGCAAAATTAAGAAAATGGCATTTGCTGAGCCTAAAACTTTACACTTGCTATTGGATAAGCTCGCAGACTCGGTTACTAGCTATTTGAATGCGCAAGTAAAGGCCGGTGCGCAATCACTCATGGTATTCGATTCTTGGGGTGGGGTGTTAAGCCCGCGTGATTACGAAGAATTTTCTTTGCGTTACATGCAAAAGATCGTTGATGGTTTAATCAGGGAGCATGATGGTCGTAAAGTGCCTGTCACCTTGTTCACTAAAAATGGCGGCCAATGGATTGAAAAAATCGCGGCTACTGGTTGTGATGCAATCGGTTTGGATTGGACCATTGATATTGCCGATGCTAAGCGCCGAGTGGGAGACCAAGTCGCTCTGCAAGGGAATATGGACCCGTCTATGCTGCATGCTTCGCCTGAGCGCATCCGCTCAGAGGTTGAAACTATTCTTGCAGGCTTTGGCGAGGGCACAGGACATATCTTTAACCTAGGCCACGGTATTACTCCGGATGTTAACCCTGAGCACGCTGGTGCGTTTATTAATGCCGTAGGTGAGTTAAGCCGTAAATACCACAAGTAACGAGTTACTAAGCAATAAAAAGCCCGCTTTCGCGGGCTTTTTTGTATTTGTAATGAAGAGGTTATATCAGGCGTTAATATATTAAGCTGGTGCCATTGGCCATCATGGATGCGCGGCCTTCCATCAGTTCTAAGTAGTTTTGTGTTGGCCAATTACGACGTTTAGCTTCGTCATAGGCTTGGCGCAGGTACTTTTCGCCCTGTTGCATGCGACCCAGCTCGCTATAAGCCACTCCCAGTACTGACAGTAACACTGGGTTGTCAGGCGCATCTGAGCGCGCTAGCTCGGCATATTTTACCGCTTCTTCGTAATTACGAATTGACTCTTTGTCTGCGAAAGCGAGCAACTTTGCGTATGCGATCATGGCTGGTAAATACTGGTTGTGAGTCGCTTTTCTGAGGATATCTGCAGCTCTATCTAAGTCATAATGAATGGTTTCATAATCAAGTAGCTTAGTTGCTAGTTGATACTGTGCCCGCTCATTACCACTGTTACTTGCAAGCTCTAACCATGAAAAGGCTTTATCTTTATCGGCTTTACACGCGGTGCCGTACTCAAAACAGCGCACCATCCACAATTGCGCGTCATAGTTACCATTGCGGGCAGCGCGGTAATACCAATCTAGGTAGTGATCTTTTGACTGTTCAATCAGATCGCTCTCTAGCATCATGGCATAGCGAGCCTGAGCATAGTTATTGCCATCTTCGGCCAGTGCTTTTAGCTTTTGTGCATACTCAGCTAATTGCGATTCATACTCGCGACGATGGCTCTTTTTAGAAGCTTCTAACTTGAAGGTGTGGGTTAGGTCATAAACGGCTTGCGGTTCACCACTGTAGTCGTTGGGCACCTTATATTGCCATTGGCTAATGGCCTCTAGGGCGGCGTCATCAATGACATCTTTAGGGAATGAAGCAATAACACGGTGGTTAACAACCTGGCCTTGTTGATTAACGTCAAAGCCTACGGTAGCCCAAGCACTTTGTACTTCAGATAAGCTACTTCCATACTCCGGCTCAACTTTGCTTTTGACGGTGATATAGCGGGCATCATGTCCAGATTTATCTTTTACTGGAGCCAAGACGCGCTGGTGAACATCAAAACCAAAATCACGAGCGAGCGCTTTGTAGTGATCTTTGCCTTCTTTGCGCGAAGGGACCAAACGACGGATCTTACGATAGCGATCTTTGGCATCATCGTTGCCAAAGTCCAAAGCAATCATGTACCACGAGAATGCACTGTAAATATCTTCCTCGGTACCGAGCCCAAGTTCATACATACGTGCCAGCTCGTACATTGCCTTAGCGTGGCCTTGTTGTGCTAGCTGTTTAAATTCGTTAAACGCAGCAGTGTAATCTTCATTTTTGAGATCTTTTGTTGCACTGGAGTAGTCAGCGAAAGCGGTGAAGCTAGCAAGACCGAGCGCGGCACAAAGCCCTAATGCACGTATACCCATTCCCTCATTACCTGTTTTTTTTCTTATATGTTTAAGAGTTTACAATAATTTTACAGGCGAACAAGAGCTCTTATAGAAAAAATGGGCACAATGCCCATTTTTTCAGTTATATATGATGTGTATCAAACCAAACGGTTTAGCCCGTTAAGCGCTGCAACGCGGTAGGCCTCGGCCATCGTAGGATAGTTGAAGGTGGTGTTAACAAAGTATTCGACATTATTGCCACTGCCTTTTTGCTCCATAATAGCTTGGCCGATGTGGACAATCTCCGAGGCGCGTTCGCCGAAGCAATGCACACCCAGTACTTCTTTAGTCTCACTATGGAAAAGAATTTTTAAACTACCGACGTCGGTACCAGCGATTTGCGCTCGAGCTAGGTGTTTAAATTGGGCGCGACCCACCTCATAAGGAATTTTTGCGGCGGTAAGTTGTTGCTCTGTTTTACCCACTGAACTCATCTCAGGAATGGTATAAATCCCGGCAGGAATATCAATAATCAGCTTTTCTTTGCACTCACCTTGAACAATGGCATCGGCACAAATACGGCCTTGATCAAAAGCTGCACTGGCTAGACTTGGGTAACCAATCACATCACCAACGGCATAAACATTATCGACTTCGGTTTGGTAGCTCTCGTTGACTTTCAGCTGACCACGACCGTCGGCTTTAAGACCAATGGCTTGCAAGTTTAGGGTATCAGTATTACCGGTTCGGCCGTTGGCAAATAATAAGCAGTCGGCTTTGACGCGTTTGCCTGATTTCATATGCATGATAATGCCATCGTCTTTGGTTTCGACGTGGTCGAATTCCTCATTATGGCGAATGAAGATGCCACTGTTCCAAAAGTGATAACTTAAAGCGTCGGATATTTCATCATCCATAAAGGCCAGCAAACGGTCGCGAGTGTTGACCAAGTCTACCTTCATGCCCAAACCTTTAAAAATAGATGCGTACTCACAGCCAATCACGCCAGCACCGTAAATAAGAATGCGCTGAGGATCATCTTTGAGGCTTAAAATGGTATCGCTGTCGAATACCCGAGGGTGGTTAAAATCAATTTCTTTAGGGCGGTAAGGGCGTGAGCCCGTGGCGATTACAATAATAGGCGCGCTTAAGCGTTCAAACGAACCATCTTGATGCTGCACGTTCACCGTTGTTTTATCAACGAAACTGGCTTCTCCTTGAAACAAGTCAATACGGTTACGCTCGTAAAAGCTGCTGCGTAAACTTGACTGCTTAGAGATAACTGAACTGGTATGATTCAAGATGTCGGCAAAGGTAATGCGCCCTGGGCGTTCGGTGATATTGAATAGCGGATTTGCTTTGTACTCAATATAGCGGCTCACTGAATGGCGCAGCGCCTTTGAAGGAATGGTTCCCCAGTGCACACAGCCACCGCCTACGGCTTGCTGACGTTCAATGACAGCAACCTTCTTATTGCTTTTCGCAAGATTCATGGCGGTTCCTTCACCGCCAGGACCTGTGCCAATGATAATGGCATCGTACTGATACGATGCCTCTGCTTTAGGTTGCTGTTTTTTGCTTGCTGTTTGCTTTGCCACGGTGACTCCTTAGGGCATTAACAATGAGCCTTAAGCAAGCGGGCGTTGAGGGCTAACCAAGCTTGTTTTTGCGCTTGCCAGGCATCTTCTAATTCATGGTATTGCTTCATTAAAGCGGATTTTTCGCATTGTTGCAGCACCGAATCGCGCTTTGCTTCAAGTACTTGCTTTTGCACTTGGCAAAAATGCTGAAGTTTTTTCAACAGTACATCATACTCGCTTTGAAGCAAAACCAGTTTTTCCTGAGCACTTTCAATGGCTGCCAGTTTACCTTGGGTACGACTCATTAAGGTTTGTGCTTTGGCGCGCTCAATACGCTCCACTGGAGTGCGTTTTAGCTTTTTCGCTAAGCCGACCCATGAGCAGGCGCGGATCAGCCACTTGGTCGGATCATAATGCCACCAACGAATGCCATTGCGATAGTCGCTGGCGAAAATATGGTGAAAATTATGATAGCCCTCACCATAAGTTAATAGCGCCAAGAAACCATTATCGCGGGCGGTGTTTTTTTCGGTGTATGGGCGTGAACCCCAAATATGCGCCAAAGAATTAATAAAAAACGTAAAGTGTTGTGATAGTACCAGGCGCAGTAAGCCCGCGAGTAACATCATGCCTAGCACGTTACCAAAGATCAGCCCTAATAGCAGCGGCAGGCCGAGGTTCATCGCCCATACCAGCTTCATATAATGGCGGTGTTGCCACATCACTACTTTATTGCGCTGTAAGTCACGGGCATTGTTGTAATTACTGTATTGTTCACCCTGATAATCTCTGAGCATCCAGCCAATATGGCTGTACCAGAATCCGCGCGTGGCGGCGTAGGGGTCTTTTACTGGATCGTCAACCTGGCCGTGGTGTACACGGTGATCGCTACTCCAATGCAACGCACTGTTTTGCAGTGCGAAGGCCCCGCCGAGTGCGAAAATCACTTCGATAACGGGGTGTGCCTCATAGGCTTTGTGCGCCCACAGGCGGTGATATCCAGCCGTAATTGACAGCCCGGCATAAAACATACAGGCAATAAAGGCAATCCAGTGCGCGCTTGTGTATCCGTAGGTGATTCCATACCAGGGAACTAACGTAATGGCGGCCAAAAATGACAGGCTAAAAAACAGCACATTGACCCACAAAATAGGTGGTTTTTTCATTCTATAACTATTCTATAAATAATCTCAGCGTACAACTGTACGCTAAAATAGAGGTTCAATCCTTTAGCGTCAAGTATTAGACTTAAGTTTTTAACTGCTTAGGTGGCAAAGATGGCCGGAGTTCGCGCCCAGCAAAAACTAAAAACTCGTCAAGCTCTGATAGAAGCAGCATTCAATCAGCTCAGTGCTGAACATAGCTTTTCCAACTTGAGTTTGCGTGAAGTCGCGCGCGAGGCGGGGATTGCTCCCACTTCTTTCTACCGCCACTTTAAAGATATGAATGAGCTGGGCTTAACTATGGTCGATGAGGCAGGCCTGACTCTGCGTCAGCTAATGCGTCAAGCTCGGCGACGAATAGCCAGTGGTGGCAGCGTCATTTCCACATCGGTACTGACCTTTTTGGAGTTTATCGATAATCAACCGAATCAGTTTCGACTGCTATTGCGCGAGCGCTCAGGCACCTCAAAAGCGTTTCGTGCCGCCGTGGCCCGAGAAATTAAGCATTTTATCCTCGAATTAGCGCATTATTTGGAAAGCGAGACGCGCTGTGATGCCTCGCACGCCCATATGCAAGCCGAAGCCATGGTTACTATAGTGTTCACATCTGGCGCAGAAGCGCTCGACCTAGAAGGGCAGTCGCGTGAGGAGTTAATAGAACGGCTGATTTGGCAGCTGCGTTATATCTCTCATGGCGGCAACCACTATGCACAAAAAGCGAGCAAATAAACGCTTTTGGAAAATAAAATAACCTTGGCGCTATTTCTGTTTCTCGAGCGCCTTCTTTGTTCTCTTAATCTCTAATTTGTTATATTAATTCAGTTTGGCTGTTTTTGTTGGATTTATATTTCTTTAGTTGCGGGTTTTAACCGGTATTTTTGGAATATCTATGCTTGCCCCGCTGTTCTCTTAGTGTTAAAAAATAGCCATCTTACTAACAGCGATGCTCAATTATGCGCACCAATCAATTCATTACATTGCTCCTAAACCTGCTACTCCTTGTGAGCTTTAGCGGGGCGTGATGTATTGATTGTTAGTAATACGAAACGAACACAACCCCGCCCTCCCGAGCGGGGTTTTTTTATTTCTGGCGGTAATCTTTTAGAGGACTGAGTATGCAAGACAAGGTATGGATATTTGACACCACCCTTCGCGATGGTGAGCAAGCATTGAAAGCAAGTTTGACGGAAGACGACAAACTGCAACTAGCTCATGCAATCAGTCGTCTTAACGTGGATGTGATGGAAGTTGGTTTCCCGGTGTCCAGCCCTGCTGATTTCCGTGCCGTCCAGCGTATTGCTAATGAGGTGCAAGGGCCCATTATTTGTGGCTTAGCACGAGCAGTGAGCAAAGACATTGAAGCATGCGGGGAGGCGCTCAAGGGCGCGCAGCGGGCCCGTATACATACCTTCATCGCCACCAGTCCACTGCACCTAGAACATAAGCTACGCATGACGCTTGCCGAGGCCACCGACATGGCGGTGCAAGCAATTAGCCAAGCCCGCCAATACACCGATGACGTTGAGTTTTCCTGCGAAGATGCCGGGCGCACCCCCCATGATGATTTATGTTACGTCGTTGAGCGCGCCATTGCCGCTGGCGCCAGCACCATTAATCTGCCTGACACGGTCGGCTATGTTACTCCAGATGAATACGCGGCCATGATCCGTTATCTCAAAACGCATGTTAGCAATATTGATCAAGCACGCTTAAGCGTGCATTGCCATAATGATTTAGGCTTAGCAGTAGCCAACTCTATTGCCGCTGTGCAAGCGGGAGCACGACAAATCGAATGCACCATTAATGGCATTGGTGAGCGCGCTGGAAATTGCTCGTTAGAGGAAGTGGCGATGATCATGAAAATGCGCCAAGACCATTTGCAAGTACACAGCGATATTCGCAGTGAAGAGATATATCGGGCATCGCGCCAGGTCGCTAAGATCTGCAATATGCCAGTGCAGCCGAATAAGGCCATTGTCGGCGAAAATGCTTTTGCCCACAGCTCAGGTATTCACCAAGACGGTGTACTCAAGGCGCAAAATACCTATGAAATCATGTCGCCAGAGAGTGTTGGAGTGCCCAATAATCAACTGAATATGACCTCGCGCTCGGGCCGCCATGTTATAGAACATCGCTTGAGTGAACTAGGTTATCAAGGCGGTGACTACGATATGGATAGCTTATACGCCAGCTTTTTGGAGTTAGCCGATCAAAAAGGCACGGTATACGACTACGACCTTGAAGCCATTATTTATTTCAATCAAATCACCGATAAAGACGATTATTACCAGTTGCAGTTTGTTAATTCCACGTCGAACTCACAATCAGTCGCCAGTTCGACCATCGGCTTGAGCATTGCTGGTGAACAGCGTCAAGAAGCTGCCACGGGCAACGGCCCGGTAGAAGCATCTTTTGCTGCCATAGCCCGACTAACCGGCATGGCGGTGGAGGTGATTGAATACAACTTAGATGCCACCGGGCAAGGAGCTAGCTCTTTAGGCCAGGTTGACATTATTGCCCAATATCAGGGGCGTACCTATCACGGCGCGGGGCTTGCCGCCGACATCGTCGAAGCGTCGGTACGTGCCATGATCCGCGTTTACAACATTATTCATCGAGCACAGCAAGTGTCGAGCTTAAAGCAGCAACAAAGGAAAGCAGGATGAGTCAAAACAGTTACAGTATCGCTGTATTACCCGGCGATGGCATTGGTCCAGAAGTGATGGCCGCAGCAGAAATGGTATTAGCGGCATGCAGTCGCGAATTTGGCTTTAGCCTTAACCTGCACCATCACGCCGTTGGCGGCGGCGCCATTGATGAGTTTGGTGTAGCGCTGCCGGAGCAAACGCTGGCGGCATGTGAAACCGCTGACGCAATACTGTTTGGTGCCGTAGGGGGACCAAAGTGGGAAAACCTCCCTCCTGAGCAACAGCCAGAGCGGGCGTCATTATTGCCGCTACGCAAGCACTTCGGGTTATTTTGTAATTTACGCCCGGCGCAATTATTGCCTGCGCTGAGCACCTCCTCTCCGCTGCGCCAAGATATTAGCGCTCACGGCTTCGATATACTCTGTGTACGCGAGTTAACAGGAGGGATTTATTTCGGAGAGAAAGGACGCAGTGGTGAAGGGCAGCACGAAGCTGCGTTTGATACGCAAACCTATGCTCGTAGTGAAATTGAGCGCATCGCTCGGTTTGCTTTTGAAGCGGCGCGGCTGCGCCACAATCATGTTACCTCGGTAGATAAGGCCAATGTCTTGGCCACCAGTGTGTTGTGGCGAGAGGTAGTGAATGACGTAAGTAAAGATTACCCCGATGTTACGCTCGATCATATCTACATTGATAATGCCGCGATGCAGCTCGTGAAGCAGCCGAGCCAGTTTGACGTGCTGCTGTGTGACAACTTGTTTGGCGATATTTTGTCCGATGAGTGCGCCATGATCACCGGCTCTATGGGGTTGTTGCCCTCGGCTAGTCTTAATCAATCCGGCTTCGGTTTATATGAACCTGCCGGCGGCTCGGCACCAGATATTGCTGGTAAAGGGGTCGCTAATCCCATTGCGCAAATACTTAGTGCGGCATTGATGTTGCGCTACTCATTAGCGCAAGACGAGGCTGCACGGCGTATTGAGAAAGCCGTAGCCGAAGCCGTAGCTGCAGGGGTTGGCACGCCAGATATCTTTCCCGATGCAGGCTATACCACGCGCGATGTAGCGGCAGCCATCGTCGAGCGCATTTAACTAGTAAAAGGATGTAGCAAGTGGCATACACGTTATACGATAAAATTTGGCAGGCTCATTGCGTCGCCAGCCTAAACGAACAAACCGACTTACTGTACATAGACCGTCATCTTGTGCATGAGGTCACCTCACCCCAAGCCTTTGCCGGATTGCGCGAGAAAAATCGCACCGTACGTTGTCCAGAAAAAACCTTCGCAACCATGGATCACAACGTCTCGACCAAATCTCGCTCTTTGGATGCCGCAAGTACTGTCTCGCGTAACCAGTTGCTGGCACTGCAGGCGAATTGTGATGAATTCGGCATTAGATTGTACGACCTCAACTCCATTAATCAGGGCATTGTGCATGTGATGGGTCCCGAGCAGGGGATCACGCTGCCCGGGACTACCATTGTCTGTGGTGATAGCCATACCTCCACGCATGGTGCGTTTGGGGCATTGGCTCACGGTATTGGTACGTCCGAGGTTGAGCACGTGCTTGCCACCCAGACATTGCAGCAAAAAAAGGCGAAGTCGTTAAAAATTCACGTTCATGGCAAGCTGCGAAGCACGGCAACAGCGAAAGACCTAATTATGGCTATAATCGGCCAGTTAGGAACGGCGGGTGGCACCGGTTATGTTGCCGAGTTCTGTGGCGAGGCAATTAGCGCTTTGTCGATGGAATCGCGTATGACGCTGTGCAATATGAGCATTGAAATGGGGGCCAAAGCAGGACTTATTGCCCCCGATGAAACCACCTATGAGTATATTAAGGGGCGGCCTTTTGCTCCGCAAGGCGAAGACTTTGATAAGGCCGTTGCCTATTGGCGCACTTTGCACTCGGATGCTGACGCGCACTTCGATAAGATCATCGACATTGATGCTCAGCAGGTGCAGCCACAAGTCACCTGGGGTACCAGTCCAGAGCAAGTGCTGGGCGTGGATGAGGTTATTCCCGATCCGGATAAAGAGACGGATTTGATAAAGGCTGATGCTATTCGCAGTGCCTTAAAGTATATGGATTTGCGACCTGGGCAAAAGATCAGTGATATCTGTGTCGATACGGTGTTTATTGGCTCATGTACCAACAGCCGCATCGAGGACTTGCGCGCGGCCGCTGCGGTGGTCGCCGGTCAGCAGGTAGCCAAAGACATAGAAGCGTTAATTGTGCCCGGCTCAGGACTGGTAAAACAGCAGGCTGAGGAAGAAGGCTTGGCGGATATTTTCAAAGCCGCGGGCTTTGAATGGCGAGAGCCTGGGTGTTCCATGTGTTTAGCTATGAATGATGACCGACTCGCTCCGGGCAAGCGTTGTGCGTCGACCTCCAACCGCAATTTTGAAGGACGCCAAGGGCGGGGTGGGCGCACCCATTTGGTGAGTCCGGCGATGGCCGCTGCTGCCGCAATAACTGGGCGCTTTACTGATATTCAAGGAGAGGCACAATGAGCTGTTTTCATCAGGGGCTAGTGGCCCCGTTGGATAAGAATAATGTCGACACCGACCAGATTATCCCCAAGCAATTTTTAACCTCCACCAGTCGAGATGGGTTCGATAAAGCCTTGTTTTATGATTGGCGTTACCTTGGCGATGGCCAACCCGATCCAGAGTTTGTGCTTAATTACCCGCAATACCAAGGGGCCAGTATTCTTCTTAGCCGTGATAATTTTGGCTGTGGTTCGTCACGGGAGCACGCCCCCTGGGCACTGAAGCAATATGGGTTTTCGGTGATCATTGCCGAGAGCTTTGCTGATATCTTCTTTAATAACTGTGCTAATAACCAAATGTTGACTATCGCCTTGGCGAGCGCGCAGCTGGATGCCTTATTTGCACTGTGTGAGTCTGAGCAAGCACTGCATATTGAGGTGGACTTGGCGAATCAGCAGCTGCGCAGTTCACGCTTTGCACCGATTACTTTCTCGGTGCGTGCAGACGTGAAAGAGCGGTTGTTAAGTGGCCTGGATTTTATCGGTGTGACTGAGCAATACAATGCTCAAATTGATGCCTTTGAACAGCAACTAAAGGCGCAGCGCCCCTGGCAGTGAGTGGCCGCTAGTACTTCAACGTAAAAAGTAGGAAAGCAACAGTGAAAGCGCTATATTGGCGCTTTTACTTTACTTGGAACTCAGCATGAAATTAGCGATTACGTGTGCGGCGTTATCTGTGATAGGCGCTGTTGCCACTGGTGCGCAAGCGCGCCCTGCGCCTTTGGTCTCAATCCCTTCCCACGATGCATTTTTTAATAATATCAAAGCGCATTGTGGTAAAGCGTATCAAGGAAAGGTGACGGTTGATAACGCTGGACCAAGTAGCTTCAGCGAAGCAAAGCTGGTCATGCACGTGCGCCGTTGTACAGAGCGCGAGTTACAAGTGCCGTTTCATGTCGGTGATGATGCCTCGCGCACCTGGATTATTACTAAAACGGGCAGTGGTTTAAGCTTAAAGCATGACCATCGCCATAAGGATGGCAGCGATGACGTCTCGACTATGTACGGCGGTCATACCGTGGATGCCGGTTATGCCACCATGCAGTCATTCCCGGCCGATCAGTACTCTAAAGAGTTATTTGTACAGCAAGGGATCCCGCAATCAGTGGGTAATACTTGGCAAATGTATATTTACCCAGAGCAATTTACTTATCGGCTAGTGCGCCAGGGACGAGAGTTTCGCGTTGATTTTGATTTGACCCAGCCCATTACCCCGCCAAAAGCCCCTTGGGGATATAAAGACTAATTGCGCAGGGCTACTCACAAATGAGCTCAGCAACCAAGTTGGGCTCATAACCTCGTGGGTGAGTAGGGAAGCGTTCATAGTCTTGCACACCTTGGGTAATGCGCAAAGAGAAGGTGGAATCGTTACACAACTGAGCACTGTGACGTAATAAAAACACACTCTGGTTGGCGAACTGTTGGTAGCCATCCTCAACCACTTCCAGACGATAGCGCTTTTTACTTAACCTAGTTTGGTAGTAATGCACTTTATTATCAAAGTCATAGAACTTTTCTTGCTCACCAATAGGCGCAGGAGTGTAGCTACATCCCCAGTTCATTACGACCATGAAAAGCAGAAATGCATAGCGATATGACGACATAAACAACCCTTGTTGTGTGTACTGGGAGTATCCTTTACAGTGAGTGTAACACCAAGCGGGAGGCGTGCCATGCTCAATAATTTAAAACGGTTCTTTAATTCTTTACAGTCACAGCCACAGCAAGATGACTCGCCTGATTTTAAAACCTCAGTCGCAGCGCTACTGGTTGAGGTGATGCGTGCCGATAGCGAACTTCAAGAAGATGAGCGCAAAGCCATGGTCGTGCTGTTACAGAAATACTTTGATTTAGGCGAGGAAGAGGTAAACAACTTAATCACAGCGGCCAGTCAAGACCTTGATGAAGCCATTGATTACTTCCGTTTTTCTAAGCAGATCAATGACAATACCAATGCACAGGAGCGTATAGAGATTATCGAGTTGTTATGGCGACTGGCCTATGCAGATGGCCAATTAGATAAGCATGAAGAGCATGTTATTCGCCGTGTAGCTGATTTACTCTATGTAACTCATAATGATTTTATTCAAGCAAAGTTGGCAGCGACAAATGTGCAAAGTTAACCAGTTGCAGAGGCTTGTGCCTTGGCTTATCAGCAATTAGGGCAGGCCAGTCAAGTTGTGAGTGAGCAACTGCAACAGTTACTCGCTCACAGTCATGCTATCAAAAGTTTAGAGATGAACACTCATGATGTATTGCTCGAACAGCAACAACAACAGAATTATGCATACTTTGTACAATCCGGGGTGTTAGTTGCCGCGTATCTCGATGAACAAGGACAACAACATTATAAAGAGTTCTATTTTCAGGGTGAATTGGCGTTTATATACAGTGCCTGGATCACTCAACAACCTGCAAACTACAGCTTAGAGGTACTCAAACCCAGCTGCTTGTTGCGTGTGCCCCTGGCTGAGCTGGCACAGCCTCGGTGGCACTCATTAACTATGGCTTTGCTACAGCAACAAGTATTATTTAAAGAGTCTAAAGAAGCCTTCCTGTTGCTGCAAAGTCCACAGCAGCGTTACCAGTTTTTATTAACCCACCGACCACACTGGTTGGCGCAATTATCGCTTACGCAAGTGGCCAAATATTTAGGGATTAGTGCCGTGAGTCTGTCGCGGATACGCGCTCGTTTAGGATTGAATTAACAAAGGTTAAGGCGGCCCCAGCCTATACTCGGCATACTCCGGCAGTGGAGGGAGTATGGATTGGTTTTGGTTATCTCAGTTGCTGGTTGCTATTGCTATTGCTATTGTCTGCGATTTAGTATCGTTTCAATTACCACAAAGGCGCAGTGTCCTAATATGCCTGGTGCTATCTACGGCTCTGACCAGTGGCCATTATGTTTTATTAACTCAGTACAGCGGCGCCATCCTGATGCTGCTGGCGTCTTTGCGCTTTGCGCTCAGTATTCATTATCAACAGCGGCGGCTGATGGTGATATTTATAGCTCTGTCGATACTGACAACTTTATTTGTATGGCAGTCGCCTATTTCGCTGTGGGCTTTGGCGGGAAGTTGTATACAAACCTGCGCTGCATTTCAGCGCCGGCAATTGACGATGCGGTTACTGATGCTCTTGGGTAGTGGTTGTTGGCTAGCGTATGGCGTTGCTGCAGGCTCCCCCATGGCTGCGTTACTTGAGGGCTTGTTTGTAAGCAGCAACGTCATTGCGTTATATCGCTATCGCCGGCAGCTTTTTAGCTTTTCAACTTAGACGTTACGTCGATAAGTTGTGACGTAAGCCCGGCTATTTTCTCGCTGGTGGCGCTGTCGGTCAGCTCTCCTTGGTCGTTGACAAAGCCGTGGATACCAGCAATAGCGAGTTGGTCACCAAGCACTAATGCGCCAATGCCACTGAGGATGTCACGCACGTGATTTAAGCCGCGTAGGCCACCTAGCCCGCCAGGAGACGCTGCGAATAATGCTACCACCTTGTTACGAAATGCGGGCGTCGCACCGGCTTCAGTACGTGATGCCCAGTCTATGGCGTTTTTTAATACCGCTGTGATTGAGCCATTGTATTCCGGGCTAGCAAGTAAAATAGCATCCGCTGAACGCAATTTATCTTTTAGTTGTTGCGCACTGCTTGGTACACCTTGCGCTTCAATGTCTTCATCAAACATGGGCAAGTTTAACTCCGCCAAAGAAATTACTTCGACTTCGCCGCCCTGCTGTTGCGCCAATTGTGCGGCATGATTGATCACTGCCTGATTGAAACTATTTTTACGAAGGCTGCCTGCGAGGGCGATAATTTTTGCTGTTGCCATAGTGAATATCCTAATGCTGTCAGTTGGTCTGTGTTAGTACGTACTTTAGCCAAAATCAGACTTGCAAAAAAGCGCAAAAAACGCAAAGCTTATGTGCGTATATACACAGAGAATGCGACCATGGCGATAGAATTTAATGACTGGCAGGATATCAAAGTAGCATTTGAAGTTGCCAGAAGAGGGACTCTTACCTCAGCGGCCGAAGCCTTAGGTGTGCACCATAGCACAGTGCTAAGACGCATTAATCATCTCGAGCAAAGTTTGAATGCGCGATTGTTTCACCGTCATGCTCGAGGTTACTCCATGACAGAAACCGGTGCCAAACTGTTTGCAAGTGCAGAGCAAATCAACGAGCAGTTAGAGTTATTACACAACGATATTATGGCTGCAGACACGACTTTGTCTGGCTCGTTACTGCTAACAACAGTAAGCGGCTTTATCGATGTGTTGGCGCCGGTATGTGAGCAGTTTCAAACACTGCACCCCCAGGTGCAATTAGAAGTGCTGTTGGATCAAAAGCGCTTGCGCCTCGATCATGGCCAAGCACACATTGCTGTGCGTGCTGGTCCGCGCCCAGATGAGGGCGATTATATTGCCCAACACCTCAGTACTATCGAGGCAGGGTTGTACGCTCATGAACGTTATTTGGCTCGCACCGGTGAACCACAGTCCATGGCCCAGTTGCAACAGCATCATTTCATATCTGGTGTGGCCGGGTTCAATAGTCGAGTCCCTTATTTTGCTTGGGTGGATGAGCATATACCGGGTGAGCAGATCACCTTGCGGGTGTCAGAAACGTCTGATGCCAATCGGGCGATTGCCAGCGGCCTAGGGATTGGCGGGATGCAAAAAGAAGTGGCAGCTTTATACCCACAGCTAAAGCCTGTGCTTGGCAGTGAGTTAAGCTGGCACAGTGATATTTGGCTGGTGACTCACCATCAAGTGCATCGCAGTGCTAAGGTCCAAGCCTTCGCGCAATTATTGAAGCAACACTTTCGTAAATAGCAATGGCGGTGTGCTCACCTTTGAGGCATCGCCCTTTAGGCATTAGCTGCGCTTTTTCCGTCGGCGCCAAGGTGGGTTTTGCAGCAACAACATCCCCCCTGTGATAGCAAACAATACAGAGGCAGCTGCAAAGCTTATCAGCAGCGGGTTGTTGAAATCTTTGCGCTCTTGGTAATCCATAATGTGCAGCATCCAGAAGAAATCGAAAATGCGCCAAATAGTTGAGCGTACAGTAATGAACTGGCCACTGTACGCGTCTAAATAAAGCGTTGTTGCACACCAGTCATCGAACTCGATACGCCACACATCTTGACGGTAACCGACCTCCTGTGGCCCAGTGATAAGGCGCTCTGCGAGGCTAACCTTACCCTTGCCAAGATAATGGTTATAGGCAATACGCTCAGCCTGCTTTTGGTTAAGAGCCGCAGATAGCTGACCCGTTTGGGCGTGAAAAACATGCTCTTGCTTGCCCTCAGCCGCGATAATGATTGGTTGATTGAGGCGGTGAGTAAATTGTAGCTGCCTCAGTGAGGGCATCTGCATGCGAATGTTATCCAAGGAGGCGGTATAGTCGCTACTGGAAAAGGGGTTCTCTAACGTGCGCTTTGCCAAATGCTTACCATGCACCTTGTCGAGTGGTAGTGCGCTCATCACAAGGCCACCCATGAGCCATGCAAATAATTGCAACACAAGTACGTATCCAGCCCATTTGTGCAGTGTTCGGCTGTGCTTGAAAAGACGTTTATTCATATTATTGTTGTCTTTGTGGCAGGTGTAACTCAGTTTACGCTCTTGTTATTGGCGGTCAATGTGACACAATGACGCAGTTAATAACTAGTGCGTGGATAATAGGAACGGTGCATGGCAGATATTCAATTTCTTAATGTGGATCTTGAGCTGGAGTCACAACATGATATTAGCGCGCTAGTCGCTGATTTAGACAAAAGCGCCATTGTTTTGCACTATGATAAAGACGAAACACGCCAGCTTGCGCGTATTGAGGCTAACGTCGATAGCCCGAGCCCAGATAAAGCCATCAATGAATTGTGCGAGCTGATTGAGTCATGTTCTAAAGCCGGACTTAAACAATGGCTGAGCTGCTCGCGTCGTACGTTTGATTTGGGCTTTAGTTCTGGTCACTCGCCTAAATGTTTTAATGAAGCCATTAGCGCCGATACTTTACTTCGTATTTCTGCTATTGGTGCAGGTATTGAGATTACGCTGTACGGCTTAGAGCAAGATTAAAGTTATTTAAAGTGTAAAAAGGCGCCAATTGGCGCCTTTTTAGTTGTGAACGACTATTGCCAAATCAGGGCTGCAAACTCGGGATGATCGATATAAGGGTTACGATTGCCTTGATGGCTGTAAGCGCCGTTATTGCGGTCTATTTCTGCTTGAGAGACTGGGTCTTGCTGATGCCACTGCAATAACATCGTCAGTGCCCATGAGCTGAATACTTGATTGCTGCTGCCATCAAGCACGGCACTGCCATAGGTCGAATTGTTCTTCCAGCCGGCAATACGGTCTTGATAGCGTGTTGCCATGTAAAAGTGGGCACGTGCAAAGTCGCCCTTGAATTCATCAATTGGCTCAAACACCGTGCTACTGTAACCTAGGCCACTGCGCGCGGCGCCTAATTTTGAACCATTGCTGGAAGTGTAGCTAGCACTGCCGACCTCGCCAAAAGGATAACTTCCACGTTTGGCATTTACATAGCCGTCAGATGCGAAAATATGGTGCACGTCTGAGTTCATAGGCTCAACCTTGCCACCGAACCAGCTCTTTGGAAAGCTATGCTCGCGGTTGTAGCAATCACCCTCTCGACTGTAGCTGCCACATTGGTCGTTGATGCTAATGAAGCTGTGTGAGTCAGTGCTTGAAGGACGCTCTGAGTAGCGATCGAGAATACTGTTGTCATTCTCATAATAGCTGTCTCGAGCGTACTGATCATAGAAACCCCAAATGGCACCATAACCCTGATTGGCATGGTTACTGATGAGGTTATGTAGTTCGGTTTTTAAGGCATATCCGCTTAACCCTGAAGCTGAGCTATAGTAACCGTCGACTGGAGGGGGCTCTACTGGGTCGCTGTCGCCGAGGGTAAACGATGTGGCTTGCGAATAGGTGAATTGCCCGCCACTGGCTAGTACGGTGCTGCCATTACTTAATTCGTAAGAGCCAGAGCCTTGTCCACAACACATCCCATCGCCATAGCTATCAAAAATGGTGAAGGTATAGTCACCATCGGCCAAGCACATGTCTTCACTGTATTCTTGGTTAGATTGGTAGCCACTGCCATTAGCGACATTGCCCCCTTGTTGGCTCAGCTCCCAGCTCGTTTCACTGCCATAGTTATCGGTGTGTAGAGTTAAGGTGACAGTGTGCTCACTGCAAGAGCCTGTTGGTGGCTCACTGTGGCCGTTGCTCGGAGTAAATTCGTCGATATAAACCACTTCACTGCCATCAAAGCCACTGACATCATAAAAGCGTAAGCCAACCTCTATTTGACCACTGCTAGTAGCAGTATAGGTATAGCTTAATTGTTGCCATTGATTTGTTTGTGCTGGATTAGAGTAGTTTTGATAGCCATCAACGTACAGCCGTGCACGCACGTTGCCTTCGGTATGTTTAACCCAAACGGCAAATTGATATTGCTGGCCGGCACTTACGTCAATGCTTTGTCGTAGATCCGTACTGCTTTGTGAGCCAGTGGTTACGCGCACCTTGGCACCATAGCTGCCAGCATATATATTGGCAGATTCTTGACTCACTTCAATACCAGTATCGATTGTGCTCCACCCGGAAGGAACATTCGCGTTCCAAGCCTCAAACCCACCATTGTCCAATACCTGAGCTTGAGCAGCGAAACTAGCCGTTGACAGTAGCGTGAGTGCCACGATGTTGTGTGAAAAATTTCTCATTGTTATACCTGTTGATTCTTTTGGTTATAAATTGTGCCGAAGGAGTATTACCCCAAAGTGACACAGGGTAACTATAATCGCTGATCCGTTAAATTGTTTTTGTTGGATAAATTCTAATTTCATAACCAAATGGAATAACAAAGCAGATTCTATTCTTTTTTCCAAGCGTCGCTCATAGGTATGCTTCACGCTAACAAAAACCCAAAAAAGTGACTTGGGTTGCCAACGTAGTACGAATTTAATCAGCCACCGAAAACTTAAATGGTGGCGTTTTTCATGGGTCAGAGGAATTAAAATGTTGTTAAACCAGCTGCATGCGGCTGCAAGCCCGCTTACACCTGAACAGGTGCAGAAGCTCCAAGGTTTGGTGGCTGAACTTAATCCAATTCAGCAGGCGTGGGTCAGTGGTTATCTCGCTGCCAATGCAAATACTGCAGCCTTGGCTGGTGGAGCTGTGAGTGCGCCCGCTGCCACTGAGGCTGCTGCTTTAACGATCCTTTACGGGTCGCAAACGGGTAACGCGAAAGCTGTGGCCACACAACTTAAAGAGCAAGCCCAAAGCAGAGGGTTAGCCGCGAAACTAGTTAGTATGGCGGACTACAAGCCTACAGCATTAAAGAAAGAAAAATTTATTAGCATCGTGGTTTCTACCTATGGTGAAGGCGAGCCGCCAGAAGATGCTGAGGCCTTACATGAATTTTTAACCACCAAAAAAGCGCCAAAGCTCGATGACGTTAAAATAGCGGTGCTTGGTTTAGGCGATTCAAGCTATGAGTTCTTCTGTCAAACGGCGAAAGATTTTGAAGAGCGCTTAGTTAAGCTCGGGGCGCAAAGCATTTACCAACGCGCTGATTTAGACGTTGACTATGAAGATCAAAGCGAGAGCTGGATTGCTGGAGCCTTAGATGCATTTGAGCCTGAGCTGAAAGCGCAACAAGGCGGCGAGGCAAATGTGGTGAGCATGCCATTTGGCGCTGCGAGCCCAGCGGCAAGTCAGTACAACAAGAAAAACCCCTTTGTAGCTGAACTACTGACGGTGCAGAAAATTACTGGCCGTGACTCGACTAAAGATGTTCGTCATATCGAGATCTCCTTAGAGGGGTCGGATATTACCTACACTCCAGGTGATTCATTAGGTGTGTACTTCTTAAATGAGCAAAGCAAGGTCGACAAGGTATTGTCACTCTTGCAGCTTGATGGTGCTACGCAAATAACGCTCGGTGATGAGAGTCTCAGCCTACGTGATGCGTTAATAGAGAAGTTAGAACTTACTCAGTCTTACCCAGGGTTTGTGGAAAAGTATGCCTTAGCCACTAACACCCCTGAGCTGTTGGCCCTTATCGAAGATAAAGCGGCGATGCGTGAATACATAGAAGCACGACAAACGTTTGATGTGATTTTCCAGCATCCGGCACAAATTGGTGCTCAAGAGTTGGTTGATTGCTTGCGCAAGGTGCAGCCGCGTTTGTATTCCATTGCTTCGAGTCAAAGCGAGGTTGAGGACGAAGTACACCTTACCGTTGGTGTGGTTGAGTTTGATGCCTTTGGTGAGAACCACCTAGGCGGCTGTTCAGGTTACTTATGTCGTGTTGCAGAAGAAGGCAGTGAAGTTCGCGTATTCACTGAGCACAACGATAACTTCCGTTTGCCAAGCGATGATAACACGCCAGTCATTATGATTGGTCCAGGAACCGGTATCGCGCCATTTAGAGCGTTTTTACAAGAGCGTGAAGCCCGTGACGCACAGGGCAAAAACTGGCTCTTCTTTGGTAACCCACACTTTACGCAAGACTTCCTGTATCAAACCGAAATTCAGGGTTATTTAAAATCGGGCTTACTTACCAACATCGATGTTGCCTGGAGTCGCGATCAGGCTGAAAAAGTGTATGTCCAAGATCGTCTGCGTGAGCAAGGTGAACAACTCTTCGCATGGCTAGAGCAAGGAGCTCACCTGTATGTGTGTGGTGATGCGAATCGTATGGCCAAAGATGTTCATCAAGCTTTAATTGATGTCGTTAAAACACATGGCAACAAAGACGACGAAAGTGCTGAGCAGTACATTAAAGATTTACGCAGCGCCAACCGTTACCAAAAAGATGTTTATTAAGCGCATTCCGTCAGCGCAAATAATGTAGGAATTGATATGAGCGACTACAAGCCAAATAGCAAGCACGACCCCGAGGCGAAGTTTGCTGACAACGAGCGTCTTAAAACGCAGAGTAACTTTTTGCGTGGCACCATTGAAACTGATCTTAAGGATCAGATCACCGGTGGTTTTAACGCTGACAACTTCCAGCTGATCCGTTTCCACGGCATGTATCAGCAGGATGATCGCGATATTCGCCCAGAGCGGGCAAAACAAAAGCTAGAGCCATTGCACAACGTGATGCTACGGGCGCGGATGCCAGGCGGTATTATCAAGCCACAACAGTGGTTGGCCATCGACAAATTTGCAGATGAAAAAACCATGTACGGCAGTATCCGTTTGACGACGCGACAAACCTTCCAGTTTCATGGCGTGCTCAAACCTAACATCAAAGATATGCACCAGATGCTCAACAGTGTCGGTATCGATTCTATCGCTACTGCGGGTGATGTGAACCGTAACGTGTTGTGTACCACAAACCCAGTAGAGTCTGAGCTACATCAAGAGGCTTATCAGTGGGCTGCGAAGATTTCTGAGCATTTGTTGCCGAAGACCCGAGCATACGCGGAAATTTGGCTTAATGGTGAAAAGTCAGAGAGCACAGATGAAGAGCCTATTTTGGGATCTACTTATCTGCCGCGTAAGTTTAAGACGACGGTCACTATTCCGCCGAATAATGAAGTGGATGTACATGCCAATGATTTGAACTTTGTGGCGATTGCTGAAAATGGCAAGCTTATTGGTTTCAACGTACTTGTGGGCGGTGGCCTAGCCATGACTCATGGTGATGTGAATACCTATCCGCGTAAAGCAGACGACTTTGGCTTTGTGCCTTTAGAACACACCTTAGCGATTGCTGAGCATGTGGTATCAGTGCAGCGTGACTGGGGTAACCGCGTAAATCGTAAAAACGCGAAAACGAAATATACCTTAGACACCTTTGGTAGTGATGCCTTTAAAGCGGAAGTTGAAAAGCGCGCTGGCGTCAAGTTTGAACCAAGTCGTGACTATGAGTTTACTCACCGTGGTGACCGTTTTGGTTGGGTTGAGGGCATAGATGGTAAACACCATCTTACTTTGTTTATTCAAAATGGCCGTATCCTAGATTTTCCAGGTAAGCCTTTAAAAACAGGATGCCGAAAAATTGCAGAAATCCACCAAGGTGATTTCCGCATGACTGCAAACCAGAACCTTATCATCGCCGGTGTGCCTGCACAGCAAAAGGCCATAATAGAACAGCTGGCGCATGAGCATGGCCTTATAGACGACGCTGATAGCGAGCAGCGCAAAGCGTCTATGGCCTGTGTGTCATTGCCCACATGTCCGTTGGCGATGGCAGAAGCTGAACGTTATTTACCGAGTTTAATCGAAAAAACGGAAGCCTTACTATCCAAGCACAATGTTGCCGATGAGCACATTATTTTGCGCGTGGTTGGTTGCCCCAATGGTTGTGGTCGAGCCATGCTCGCCGAGGCTGGTTTAGTGGGTAAAGGGCCGGGTAAGTATAACTTCTATCTCGGGGGCAACCGAGAAGGAACACGTATTCCTAAGTTGTATCTCGAAAATGTTGGCGAAGAGACTTACTTAGAAGCCCTAGACGAGCTAATCGGTCGTTGGGCCAATGAACGCGAGCAAGACGAAGGGTTTGGTGATTTTGTTATTCGCCAAGGCATCGTTACTGAAGTCAAAGTATCAAAGACAGATTTCCACGCTTAACTAAGTGCGGGAATGAGGACAAGTCATGAGTGATTTTAAGCACATTTTAACGCTTGAAAAAGAGCAGCAACAAAGCTTGCTAGCCGATATAAACGGAATACTTGCGGACAAAACCCCAGAGCAACGTGTTGCATGGGCGCTGGATAACTTGCCAAGCACACCCATGCTGTCCTCCAGCTTTGGTATTCAAGCGGCGGTGATGCTGCATATGCTAACGGCGCAAAAGCGCGACATTCCCGTAGTGCTGACTGATACAGGGTACTTATTTCCAGAAACCTACCAGTTTATAGAGCAGATGACTGAGCGCTTACAGCTTAATCTAAAAGTCTATAAAGCAGCTATCAGTCCCGCATGGCAAGAAGCTAAGTATGGTAAGTTGTGGGAGCAGGGAGAGGCTGGCATTAAGCTTTATAACCAGATCAACAAAGTTGAGCCCATGACCAGAGCATTGAACGAGCTGGAAGTAGGTACTTGGTTCAGTGGCTTACGTCGTCAGCAGTCGAGCACTCGACAGGACAAAAATGTGGTTGAAATTAGTCGCGGTACGGTCAAGGTTTATCCTATATTGGAGTGGACGAACCGTGATGTATACCAGTATCTAACTAAACATGATCTGCCGTATCACCCTTTGTGGGAGCAAGGCTATGTTTCGATGGGGGATGTGCATACTACTCGTAAACTGGAGCCGGGTATGAGCGAAGAGGAAACGCGCTTCTTTGGCCTCAATCGAGAATGTGGTTTGCATATAGATGGTGATGGAATATAAAAAAAGAGGGCTTAAGCCCTCTTTTTTTATGCGTTGCCTTCTTGCTTTTGCTTCGCTTCTCTAACTTTCAGAGTCCGTTCTTGGTACTCATTGTCATTCAGTTTATCAATTATCTTATCCGCATCTTTCAATGCGACTTCGACAAAACCAAAACCTCGGCGCTTGCCTGTGTGTTTATCTTTGAGTAATCGAACACTGAAAACAGTGCCATGTTGTTCAAATAACTCCTTAACCATATGCTCGTTTGCACGGTAGGGTAAGTTACCAACATAGAGTGTTTTCGTATCGGTTACATCGGCATCTACCGCATCATGCTGCGGTGACTGGCTGAAAGCTAAGGGAGCGAAACCCGCCAATATAGCGCCTAGCGCAAATGTAACGGCTGGTGAAAGCTGCAGCTGAGGAACTGCAAATTGCAGTATAAGAAAACCCAGAACAGCGATAGAAACTGAGATTATAATTGCTTTTAAATTAGGTGACGTCATTGTGATCTACCAAATATACATAGAATAAACATAAAATTAACAAAATGCAGTGTGTTATCTTAACGACATTACAACACATAGCAACAAGTAAAGCGGGAAACTTCGGGTTTTATTGCTCAAGCTCAGTATAGATGTATTAAAAATGAGCAAAAAACACATTTTTGTTGCTAAATTGAGCGATCAGAAAAGATCTTTAAAAAAAGTGTTGATCTCATTTTCGATCTCCCTATAATGCGCATCCACCGACACGGCGGACTGCTTACAAACGAGCACTTCAATAAGTCAGGTGAGTCAAATAAAACTTAGTTTAAAGTGAATTAAAAAACTCGAAATTAAGTGTTGACAGAAAATCAGGAAAGCGTAGAATGCGCAGCCCTGAACGGGAGCAAAGCTTCCGAGGCGAAAGCCTAAAACGTTCTTTAAAAATATGAAGCAATCATCTGTGTGGGCACTCGTACAGATTGAGTTCTAACAGCCGATTCTAGTTCGCTAGATGACGCAAACAAATTTAGAGTCTCAATTGAGCTGAGTGACCAACAGAATAAATTTAATTTATTCAGCACAGTCAATTCGATATCGACAGATATCAAAATCAGTATTCATTGA